>JAIEQO010000524.1 GCA_019747655.1 Gemmataceae bacterium
ACGCCCCGGCGGGGGTCGGTCCCCCCGGCCGGCCGTTCGTCCCGGCCGGAGGTGTTCGCGGCGGGCCGTTCGCGTCGGCCCGCGGGGGAGTCGTTTCGGCGGACCCGCCGGGCGCGGCCGGGGCCGGCTGGAGCGCGACCAGCACCTCCGGCCGGGGTCGCGGCCCAGGCCGCTCGCCCGGCCGGTCGTCCCACCCGGCGGCCGGGTCCGCCCCGGGGGTGTACACCTTGCGGCCGAACAGGAGGAACACCGCCGGGGTCACCACCTGGTCCATGAGTGTCGAGGTGACCAGCCCGCCGATCACCACCACCGCCAGCGGGTGCAGGATCTCCTTGCCCGTCTGCCCGGCCCCCAGGGCGAGCGGGACCAGCCCGATCACCGCGACCGCCGCCGTCATGAGCACCGGGGCCAGCCGCTCCAGGCTGCCGCGGACGATCATCGCCTCCCCGAACGCCTCCCCCTCCTCCTTCATCAGGTGGATGTAGTGGGCGAGCATCATGATCCCGTTCCGGCTCACGACCCCGATCAGGGTGATGAACCCGACCCAGTGGGCGACCGACAGGGTGGTGGCCTGGGCCCAGACGGCCGGCCACCGCCACCACGGGGCGGCGTGCAGGGCCGCGTCGTCCGGGCGGTTGATGAGGAGGAGCGCCGCCACCGCCCCGAGCCCGGCGAGCGGGATGTTCACCCCGAGGACCATCAGGGCGGCCCGCCACGACCCGAGGCACCGGCAGAGGAGCAGGAACACCCCGACCACGGACGCGGTCCCGAGGACGAGCAGCCGGCTGTTGGCCTCCTGCTGGGCCCGGTACTGGCCGTCGTCCTCGATCCGGTAGTCGCCGCCCTTCGCCCGCAGCCGCTCCTCGACCGGACGGACGGCCCGGTGGATGTCCTGGACGACGTCCCCCAGGCTGCGGCCGTGGACGTTGCACGACACCACCACCCGCCGGGCCACGTTCTCGTGGTTGAGGGTGTTCGGCCCGGTCGTGTCGAGCACCTCGGCCACCTGGTCGAGCGACACCTTCTTGCCCGACGGGGTGTCGAGGATCGTCTGGCCGATGACGGCCGGGGCGCTCCGGGACGCCTCGTCGTACCAGACGACGAGCGAGAAGTACTTCTCCCCGTCGAGGACGGTGGACACCGCCCGCCCCTTGTAGGCGGTCTCCAGGAGCTTGGTCACGTCCCCGGGGGCCAGCCCGTACCGGGCCGCCTCCGCCCGCTTGACCCGGAGCCGGACCTGGGAGATCTCGACCTGCGGCTCGACCTGGAGGTCCACCACCCCGGGCACCGTCGCCATCGCGTCCTGGACCTCCTGGGCCGCGTTCCGCAGTTCCTGGAGGTCCGGGCCGAACACCTTGACCGCCACCTGGGCCCGGACCCCGGACATGATGTGGTCGAGCCGGTGGCTGATCGGCTGGCCGACGTTCGCCTTCACGTTCGGGATGCTGCTCACCCGGTCCCGGACGTCGGCCAGCACCTGCTCCTGCGGCCGCCCGGACGTCTCCACCCCGTACTTGTGCAGCCCCGGGACCGCCCGGAGGACGGCCGGCCACACCCCCGGCCGCGGCCGCTCGTGGGGGGTCAGCCGGACGTCCAGCTCGGACGAGTTCACCCCCTCGGCGTGCTCGTCCTGCTCGGCCCGCCCGGTCCGCCGGGAGACGGCCGCCACCTCGGGGATCTCCAGCAGCGCCCGCTCGGCCCGGGCGGCCACCCGCCCGCTCTCGGCCAGGCTCGTCCCGGGCGGGAGCTGGAGGTTGATGGTGACCGTCCCCTCGTTGAACGGCGGCAGGAACTCGGACCCCATCCCGAGTACCCCGAGCATGGTGACCGCGGCCAGGGCGAGGGAGCCGACGAGGATCGGCCGGGGGTGCCGCAGGGTGAACCGCAGCACCCGGGTGTCGGTCCACTTGAGGCCGCGCAGCAGGAGCGGGTCGTGGTGCCGGCCGGCCACGGCGACCCGGGGGAGGAGGAAGGAAGCGAGCACCGGGGTGACCGTCAGGGACACGGCCAGCGACGCCATCAGCGACACCAGGTAGGCGAGCCCGAGCGGGGCGAACATCCGGCCTTCCAGCCCGGACAGGGCGAAGAGCGGGAGGACGACCAGGCAGACGATCAGGGTGGCGTAGACGATCGAGTTGCGGACCTCGCTCGACGCCCGGAAGATGACCGCGAGCGGCGGGTCCGGGTCCGCCCGCCCGCGGTTCTCCTTGAGCCGGCGGAAGATGTTCTCGACGTCCACGATCGCGTCGTCCACCAGCTCGCCGACGGCGACCGCGATCCCGCCGAGGGTCATCGTGTTGATGGTGATCCCGAAGTAGCTGAACACCAGCACCGTGACCAGGATCGAGAGCGGGATGGCGGTCATGGTGATGACGCTCGTCCGGACGCTCGCCAGGAACAGGAAGAGGACCACGAACACCCAGACGGTCCCGTCCCGGATGGCCTCGACCACGTTGTCGATGGCCGTCTGGATGAAATCGGCCTGGCGGAACACCCGCCGCTCGACCACCACCCCCGGCGGGGCGTCCCGCTGGAGTTCCTCCAAGGCCCGGTCGAGCTTCGGGGTCAGGTCCAGGGTGTTCGCGTTCGGCTGCTTCTGGACCGTCATGATGACCGACGGCCCGCCGACCACCCGGTCCCCGTCCCGGCCCCGGACGCTCCCGTCCCCGCGGCGGACCGGGCCGGCGAACCGCACCTCGGCGACGTCCTTGATCCGGACCGCCCGGTTGTCCCGCCAGACGACCGGGGTCTCCTCGATCTCCGCGAGGGCCAGGCTCTGCCCGCTGATCCGGATGAGGGACTCGTCCGGCCCCCGCTCCATCACCCCACCGCCGGCCAGGGCGTTCGCCTTCTCGGCCGCGTCGGCGAGCTGCTGGAGGGTGACGTTCTGGGCGGCCAGCCGGGCCGGGGAGGTGACCACCTGGTACTGCTTCAGGTAGCCGCCCATGACCGTCACCTGCGACACCCCGTCGATGGCGAGGAGGCGGTTGCGGACGGTGAACTCCCCGAACGTCCGCAGCTCCATCCCCCGCCGGAGGTCCTCCTCGGGCGTCTTCGGGGCCTCGGCCGGGCGGAGGCCGAGGAGCAGGACCTCGCCCATGATGGACGAGATCGGGGCCATCACCGGGTTGACGTCCTGGGGCAGCCGGGACCGGACGAGCTGGAGTCGCTCGCTGACGACCTGCCGGTCCTGGTAGATGTCCGTCCCCCAGTCGAACTCCACCCAGACGACCGAGAGGCCGATGCCCGAGGCCGACCGCACCCGCCTCACCCCGGTCGCCCCGTTGAGCTGGTACTCGAGCGGCCGGGTGACGAGCACCTCGACCTCCTCCGGGGCAAGGCCCGGGGCCTCGGTCAGGATGGTGACGGTCGGCCGGTTCAGGTCCGGGAACACGTCCACCGGGGTGCGGGTGAGCTGGTAGAACCCGGCCGCGACGACACCCAGGGCGGCGATCAGCACGAGCGCCCGGTTCTGGAGCGAAAACGCGATCACGCGGTCGAGCACGGTCGGAACCCTCTCAGCGGAGCGAGGCGTAGGCGGTCATCAGGTCGTTCGCCCCGGCCACGGCGACCGGCTCGCCCTCGGCGAGCCCGCGGGTGACGGTGACGAACCGGTCGTCGGCCGGGCCGGTCTCGACCGCCCGGCGGTCGAACCCCCCGTCCGGCCGCCGGACGAACACGAACGACGCGGCCCCCTCGGCGGCGACCGCGGCCCGGGGGACCGCCAGGGCCGGCGGGCGGGTGCCGAGGACGACGGTCAGCCCGGCGAGCTGGTTGTGCAGGAGCGGCCGGGCCGGGTAGGCGTCGAACTCGACCCAGACGGACTGGGCGTGGTTGTCCTTGCCGAGGGTCCGCCCGCTCCGGGCCACCCGGCCGGTGCCGACGAACCCGGGGTCGGCGACCAGCCGGACCCGGACCGGCTGGCCGATCCGGACCCGGGCCGCGTCCCGCTCGGACACGAACCCCTGGACCCACGGGCGGGCGACGTCGTGGACCTCGAACACGGACTCGTGGGCCGCCACCGCCTGGCCGAGGACCTTGTCGAAGTCCACCACCACCCCGGCGAACGGGGCCCGGACGGGGGCCGCCGGGACCATCTCCTTCGTCGCCAGGAGCCGGTCGATCTGGTCGGCCGTCAGGCCGGCGGTGGCGAGCTTGCGGCGGAGGCCGTCGGCCTGGGCCTTGAGGCCGTTGAACTGGCTCTCCAGCTCCCACAGCCGCCGGGCCGGCACCCCGCCCTTCGCCTGCTTGAGGCGCCCGAGGGTGTCGGCGGCCAGGGCGGCTTCCAGGTGGGTCCGGAGGAGCTCGGCTTGCATGGAGAGGAACTCGGGGCTGAACACCTCGGCCACCACGTCGCCCGCCTGGACCACCTGCCCGCGGTCGGCCCGGATGGCCCGGACGGTGCCGGCGAGTTGGGACGCGGCGAACCCCCGGCCGCCGGGCGGAACTTCGACGGCCCCGTCGACGGCGATCACCTCATCAAGGGCGACGGCCACGGCCGGCTCGACCTTCAGCCCGATGGTCCGCTCGGCCTCCGGGGTCAGCTTCAGAACGCTCGGGGCGAAGAACGGGCCGAGTTCGTGCGCCCCGCGGGTGACCACCCGGTCCCCCGGGTAGAGGCCGCCGTCCAGAACCTCGACCCGCCCGCCGGACGCCCGCCCGACCGCCACCGGCTTCTTGCGGTACTCGGACGCCCCGGCCGCGCTCGCCTCCTCGACCAGGACGAACCGCTCGACTCCCTCCCGGATCACGGCCGCCGCCGGGACGGTCGGGCGTGGCTTCCCGTCGGACACCACGACGAACGCCTGCCCGGCCATCCCGGGCTGGAACCGGGGCTCGGCCCCCGGCGGGTTGGCGAGTTCCGCCCAGACCGTGGTGACGTTCGTCACCGGGTCGAGGAACGGGCTCCGGGCCGAAACCGCCGTGCGGAACACCTCGCCGGGGTAGGCGGCCAGGTGGACCTCGACCGGCTGGCCGACCTTGACCCGGTGCAGGTCCTTCTCCAGCACCCCGACCCGCACCCAGACGGTCGAGAGGTCCACCACCTCGGCCAGGTGTTCGGTCGGCTCGACCACCTTGCCGGCCGTCAACTCGGCGTGGACGACGGTGCCAGACACCGGGGCGGTGACCGGGAGGGTCAGGCCGGGGAGCGGCTCGCCCCGCCGGAGCACCTCGTCGAGCCGGTCCGCCGGCAGCCCCAGCCCGGCCCACTTGCTCCGGGCGACGGCCAGGGCGTTCCGGTTCTGGGCGAGCCGGGATTCGGCGTCCAGGACGGCCTGCCCCGACATCACCCCCGCGTCGGCCGACTTCGTTAGCTCGGCGACCAGTTTCTCGGACAGGCGGATGTCGTTCCGGGCGGTGAGCAGGTCGAGTTGCAGGGCATCAAGGTCCAGGCTCTCGACCTCGGCGAGGACGTCCCCGGCCCGGACCGCCTGGCCGGGGGCGACGCGGACCCGGACGACCCGGCCGGCCAGCCCGGCGGTGACGAACCCGTGGTTCCGCCACGGGGCGGCGAGGGCGGCGTAGGCCAGGACCCGCTCCTCGACGGCCGCCGACTCGACGGCGGCGGTGTCCACGTCGATGCTCGCCCGGGCGTCCGGGGTCAGGAGCAGGGTGCCCTTCCCGACATCGACGACGGCCCCCTTGGTCGGCAGCGGGGCGTGGCCCTCGTGGGCGTACACGACGGCGGCCCCGACGGTCAGCAGGGCGAGCAGGGCGAGCCGCCGGCCGCGGGGGAAGGCGCTCGGGGATCTCGTGCGTCTCATGGTCGGCCTCGGTTCCTCTCGAAGGCCCGGCCGCCCGGGCCCGGGCGACGGCTGGCGGGCGCGAACGCCCAAGGCCCGGGACGGCACGGGTTACCACGGCGTGGGGCCGTGGACCGCGGGTCACCGCCCCGCCCGGTCGGCGGCGACGGCGGCGAGCGTCTTGTCGGGGTCCGCCTGGGCCTTGGCGACGCACCCGCGGCAGCACACGTACACGGTCTGACCCTTCACGACGGCGGGGCGCGGCGCGCCCATCGACCCGAGTTCCTCGCCGGTCACCGGACACTTCTTTTGACCGCCGTACGGCGCGGCCGCGACGGCCGGGGTGCCGGACGGTGCCGCGGGAGCCCCGCCGGCTACCGGCGGGGCGGGTATCGGCGATGGGGTCGGGGAAACCCCAGCCGGCTCCTTACGGCAGGCCCGGCCCCCGCAGGGGCTCGAACACCCCGTCACCAGGGGCACGAGCAGCGCCATCGCCACCCCGCCCAGCACCGTCGCGGGTAGTTGCTTCAACACGTTTCGGTCCTCCTTGAGCGTGACCGGCCCGGCGGCCGGGTCGTGATTCGGCCGGCGCGTCCGGTGCGCCGGCGTGGGTTCGTCACTTCGGGGCCGCCTTCAACTCGGCCACCGTGGCCAGCGTCTTGTCCGGGTCGGCCAGGGCCTTCCGCTTGCACCCCTTGCAGCAGACGAACACCGGCTCCTCCTTCCCGTCCCTGCCCCTGACCATCAGTTTGATGGGCTCGCCCATCTCGCCGAGCTTGGTGTCCGGCATGACGGGGCAGAGGCCCTGGGCCGCGGCGAGTTGCTTGTCGTCCGGCGGCGGTTGCGCCGCGGGCGACGAACCGGGCTCGGTCGAGCCCCCGGGGGAGGGGTCGCCGGCCTGGCAGCAGCCGCACGCGGGGGAACCCAAACGCCCCGTGTACCGGAGGGCCGCATACCCGCCCCCCGCCAGCGCGACGACGAAGACCGCCGCGACCCATGCCTTCGTACTCATGACCGATCCCTTCCCCGCTCGGGGAGTGCTGGTGGTAACGCCCGACCGGGCCACGCCCCGGCCGCGCCCCGGTTACTTCTTGATGTAAGTCGACGGGTCGAGGACCTCGTCCGGCTTCTCCTTGGCCTTGGCCACGAACTCCTCGATGCACGGGATGCAGCAGAACTCGTACGTCTTGCCCCCGACCACCCAGGTGAACTTCGGGTTGGCCAGGGTCTTCGAGATCGGGCAGACCTTCTGCCCCGCCTTCGGGTTGTCGTCGTGGGCCGGGCGGATGCCCCGGTACTTCACCGTCGGGACGGTGTTCCCGTTCGCCTGGATGTCGGCCGCCGTGTACTTCCCGCCGGGCGTCAGGAACAGGTCCCGCTCCTCGTCGGACGCCTTCTTCGCCGGCATCTCGGCCCCGGCGTGCGCCGCCGCTTCGTTGCCGAACGCGATCCGGAACCGCTCCCCGCCGACGTTGATGTTGTTGATGGTCACCTGGACCGTCTTGCCGGCCAGGTCCGCCGGCAGGGTGGCCAGGAAGAGCGATGTCTTGCCCTTGCCGTCGCCCGCCTGGGGTTCGGGCTTGAACGTCACCGGGACCGCCTCGGTCGAGCCGTCGGGGGTGACGAACGCGGCCAGGTCCTGGGCGTCCACCTCCTGGACGCGGGTCTCCTCCTTGCCGAGCATGTACAGCCGGACCGTCCGTCCCTTCTCGAACACCGCCTCGGCGTGGTAGCTGTCCCGGCCGAGCGAGACGAGGATCCCGCCGTGCGCCCCGGGCTTGTGCCCGTGGTCCTCGTCCTTCGATCCGGTGCCGGGTTTAGGCTCGCCGCCCGGCACCGCGGCCGCCTTCTCGGCCGGGGGCTGCGCGTTGTTGCACCCGGCCACGGCGGCGGCCGCGGCCGCGGTGAGCAGACCGCCGAACAGAACCCACCTGCGAAGCATCGACAACCCTCCTGCGGTCTGCGGTCCGCGGCCCCCGGGCGACCCGTCCGACCCCGCCGACACGGCTTGTGTGTGAATCCGGAACGTGACACGTCGGGGGCCGGGTCGTTCCGCCGCCCGGCCCCGCGGGGATTGCGGCCTAGTGACCGTGGCCGGCCTTCCCGTCTTTCCCGTCCTTCTCGTTCGAGAACTCGACCCGGAACCGCTCGGCCCCGACCTGGACGTTGTTGATGGTCACCCGCACCGCCTTCCCGTGGAGGTCGTGCGGGAGCTTGGCCGCGAACTGCGTCGTCTTCCCGGCGGCGTCCCCCTTCTGGGGGTCCGCCGCGAACTTCACCTGGACGGCGTCCGTCGCCCCGGCGGGGGTCACGTACCCGACGAGGTCCTGGACCTGCACCTCCTGCGGCGTGGACTCGTCCTTGCCGAGCATGTACAGGCGGACGCCGCCGTCCTTCTCGAACACGACCTCCGCGTGGTAGCTGTCCTGCCCGAGCGAGACGATGGTCCCGCCGTGGGCCCCCGGCTTGTGCCCGTGCCCCTCGCCCTTGTGGTCGCCGCCCTTGTGGTCGGCATCCTTGTGGTCGCCGTCCTTGTGCGGGGCGGCGGCCTTCTCGGCCGGGGGCTGGGGCTTGTTGCACCCGGCGAGGGTGGCGGTTGCGGCGGCGGCCCCGAGGCCGGCCAGGACGATCAGCGTGCGGACCATGAGAACCTCCTACGCCGGGGGCGCGGGTGGAAAGGCCCGGGCCCGCCGACACGGCTGGTGTCGGGGACGGAATGTCCTCTCGCCGTCCGACGGCGGGGCCGCGGCGGGGGAAGACGTGGGGGCAGCGACGGGGGGAGTCGGACCGGGACGGCCGGCTCCGGGAAGGCGGCGCGCGTCAGACCGCGGGGCGGCGGGACGCGACCGCGCGGACCGGGCTAGCAGCGGAGGTTGTGGTGCGCGAAGAGGAGGTCGGCGGTGGACGGGAGGGCTGAGTTCCAACCCCGGGCCGGAGCAGACCCGTGACCGCACTGGCTCAGGCAGGAACTGCCGCCTGCGATCACCAGCGGACTCAGAGCGTAGAGCGGAACCGTCCGGAGGAACGTTGAAACGTCAACGGCGGTGAACTCGGCCGGGACGGCTTGCGGCGTCTCGGTTCCGTCCTTACAGGGGCACTTCCCGGGAGCCTTCGACGGGTCCGGGGCACGATCGGACGGATTCGGCGTCGGCGAGTGGTGCTTGTGAGAGCAGCACGAATGCGTGTCGGATGCCGAGACGGCGGCCTGGACGGACGACACGGGCCCGGCAGGTTGGGCGGTCGCCGAGCCCAACAACCGACCGGTCGTGCAGCAGCAGAGCAACGGCCCGGCCGCCACGGCGACGATCAGTTGGTAGGTCAGCAACAGCCGGAACATCCGGGGTAACTCCCGCGTGGCCACCGCCTCGGGCGGCCGTGAACCTGAGATATATTATCGGCAGCGTCCGGGCGGAAGTCCAGTCCTCCCCGAAGACGGCCCGCCGCCTCAGTCCGTCGTGCCGGCGTCTGATGCCGGCCCGCCAACCGCTACAGACCGTAGAGTCGGCTCCGGAGAGCCGGTCTGTCGGACACAATCGCATGCTCCGGATCAAGCCTCCCAACCCCCCTTTCCGATCCCGGCCCTGTAACGAAACGAGAAGTGCTGGCGGGCACTCACCGCCCCTTCGGGGCGAATCTGGAGGGATACGATGCGCCCCCGCATTCGAGCGATCATGTTCGGTGCCTCGGCCTCCGCGGTCGCGGCGGCCGGGTGCCAGACGCCCGACCCCCCGGTCCGACCCCGCCCACTGACCGCCCTGTCGGCCGCCGCCCAGGCGGGCGTTCCACCCGCCGCGGGTCCGGTCATCCCGGCGGCCGCGGTCGTCCC
>JAIEQO010001095.1 GCA_019747655.1 Gemmataceae bacterium
CGCTCACGGGCAACCCGCGGCTCGACCTGTACGGCAACAAGGCAGCGTGAGCCGGCTCGGGTCCGTCCCGGGGCCGGGTTCATCGGCTCGCACCTCGTCCGGCTGCTCGTCGACCGCGGCGAGCGGATCCGGGTGGTCGAGCGGCCCGGGGCGGCCGTCGACCACCTGCCGCCGGGCGTCGATGTCACCTTCGCCGATGTCCGCGACGCGGACGCCGTCCGGCGGGCCGTCCGGGGGGCCCGGCACGTCTACCACCTGGCCGCCAACCCCCAGCTCTGGACCCGCCGCCGCGGCCACTTCCACACCATCAACTATCTGGGAACGGTCAACGTGCTGACCACGGCCCTCGACGCCGGGGCCGCGCGGGTCCTGCACACGAGCACTGAGAGCATCCTGACCCGCGTTCGACAAGCCGGGCCGATCACCGAAGACCAGGACGTGCCGTCGGCCGATGTGATCGGGCCGTACTGCCGGTCGAAGTACCGGGCCGAGCGGTTCGCCCTCGGGCTGGCCCGCCGGGGAGCCCCGGTCGTAGTCGTGAACCCGACGCTACCCGTCGGCCCGGGCGACCGCGGGCGGTCGCCCCCGACCCAGATGATGCTCGACTTCTGCAAGGGGAAGCGCTCCGCATACCTGGACGCCGAGCTGAACCTGATCGACGCCCGGGACGTGGCCGACGGGATGACCCGGGCCGCCGAGCGCGGCCGGCCCGGCGTCCGCTACCTGCTCGGGGCCGAGAACTGGTCGGTCAGGCGTGTCTTCGCCGAGCTGGCCAAGCTGACCGGCCTTCCGGAGCCGCGGTGGCGGGTGCCGTACCCGGTCGCCCTGACCGCGGCCTATGTGAGCGAACTCGTCGCCGACGTGGTGACGGGCACGATCCCCGCGGCGACCGTCACCGGGGTGAAGCTGACCCGCCGGCGGATGCACTTCGACCCGTCCCGCAGCCTGGCCGAACTCGGGTTGACCCCCCGCCCGGCGGCCGGGTCGATCGCCGAAGCCGTCGCCTGGTTCCGGCGGATCGGGTGGCTCCCGGGGTAAATCCGCAGTTCCGCTTGCGTCGATCGTATCAGCCCGCGTAGACTATGCGGCACGAGCCCGCTCCGGAAGGGATTCCCGCCGTGACCCGCCCCGCCGCCGCACCGGACGACCGCACGGCCGCTTGGTTGGACGAGGTCGCGGCGGCCGCCGGCCGGGGCCGCTCGGGGCTCCTCGCCCAACAGAAGCCGGACGGCCACTGGGTCGGGGAACTCGAAGGCGACACGATCCTCGAATCGGAGTTCGTGCTACTGCTCGCGTTCCTCGGTCGGGCCGACGATCCCCGCATCCGGCCGCTCGCCAACTACCTGCTCCAGCACCAACTCCCCGACGGCGGCTGGGCCAACTACCCCGGCGGCCCGGCCGAGGTGAGCGTGTCGGTGAAGGCGTACTTCGCCCTCAAGATCGCCGGGCACGCGGCCGACGGATCGCTCATGCAGCAGGCGGCGGACACCATCCGCCGGCTCGGCGGGGCCGAGGCCACCAACTCGTTCACCCGGTTCTACCTCGCCCTGCTCGGGCAGGTGCCGTACTCGGCCTGCCCGTCCGTCCCGGCCGAGATCATCCTCCTGCCGCGGTGGTTCGTCTTCAACGTCTACCAGATGTCGGCCTGGAGCCGGACCATCTTCGTGCCGCTCAGCGTGGTCGACGCCCACAAGCCGGTGACGCCGCTGCCCGACCGGATGCACGTCCGCGAGCTGTTCTTGCACCCGCCCGAGGCGCCACGCTGGCCGGCCAAGCCGACGGCCAAGTGGTTCTCGTGGACCAACTTCTTCCTCGGGGTCGACTGGGTCATCAAGCGGGTCGAGGGGCTGCGGCTGACGCCGCTCCGGCGGTACGCGGTCCGCAAGGCGCTGGCCTGGATGCGGGAGCGGTCGGCCGACAGCGACGGCATCGGGGCCATCTTCCCGCCGATCGTCTACCACGCGGTCGTGCTGAAGGCCCTCGGGGTGCCGGCCGACGACCCCGAGATGCGGTGGGTGTTGAAGCAGCTCGCCGACCTGGAAATCCGCGAGGGCGACACCCTCCGGCTCCAGCCGTGCCTGTCGCCGGTGTGGGACACCGCGTTGTCACTGATCGCGGTGGCCGACGCCGGGCAGCCGGCGAACTCGCCCGAGGCGGATGCCGCCGTGGCCTGGCTGCTGGCGAAGGAATGCCGCCATCTGGGCGACTGGGCGAAGACCGTCCGCGGGGTCGAGCCGGGCGGGTGGTTCTTCGAGTACCGCAACGCCTTCTACCCGGACACCGACGACACGTCGATGGTGCTGATCGCCCTGGCCCGGAGCGGCCACGCCCGCCGGGCCGCGTGCGTGCCGGCCTGCCGCCGGGCGGTGAACTGGCTGCTGGCCATGCAGAACGGCGATGGCGGGTGGGCGGCGTTCGACAAGGACGTGGACAACGAGCTGCTGACCAAGGTGCCGTTCGCCGACCACAACGCCATGCTCGACCCGAGCTGCCCGGACATCACCGCCCGGGTGCTGGAGGCCCTGAGCCACTACGGGTACAAGGCCGGCCACCCGGCCGTGGACCGGGCCGTGGCGTTCGTCCTGGCCCGGCAGGAGGAGGACGGGTCGTGGTTCGGCCGGTGGGGCGTGAACTACGTCTACGGCACCTGGCAGGTGCTCGTCGGGCTGGCGGCAGCCGGGTTCGACATGACGGTCCCGCCGATCCGCCGCGGGGTGCGGTGGCTCAAGGACTGCCAGAATGCCGACGGTGGCTGGGGCGAGAGCTGCCGCAGCTACGACGAGCCGGCGACCGCGGGGCGGGGCCCCTCGACCCCGTCGCAGACCGCGTGGGCGGTGCTCGGGCTGGTCGCGGCGGGTGAGGCCGACACGGCGGAGGTCCGGGCCGGGGTCGAGTACCTGATCGGCACCCAGGCCGCGGACGGAAGCTGGACCGAAGAACCGTTCACCGGGACCGGGTTCCCGAAGGTGTTCTACCTGAAGTACCACATGTACCCGGTCTACTTCCCGCTGATGGCCCTGGCCCGGTACGCGGCCGCCGGCCGGCCGGCCGGCTACCGGCTCGACGCCGGGCACCCGCTGCCGGCCCCGAAGCAGATCACCACCGTCCACGTCGACCGCTAACGACCGGAGTTGTGATGCGCTTCCCCCTCAGCCTGACCACCGACATGGCGGGCTACATGCTCAAGCAGAAGCTCCGGCGGACCAGGCGGTTCCCGCTGGTGTTGATGTTGGAGCCGTTGCATGCGTGTAACCTTACCTGTACCGGGTGTGGCCGGATTCGTGAGTACGAGAGCACCATCAAGGAGAAGCTGAGCGTCGAGGAGTGCCTGGTGTCGGTGGACGAGTGCGGGGCGCCGATCGTCAGCATCTGCGGCGGGGAGCCGCTGATCTATCCGCAGATCGGCGAACTGGTCCGCGGCATCTTGAAACGCCGTAAGCACATTTACCTCTGCACCAACGGCGTGTTTCTCACCAAAAAGTTGAACCAATTCCGGCCGACCTCGCGGTTCTTCTTCAACGTCCACCTGGATGGGTTGGAGGAGACGCACGACATCGCCGTCGAACGCAAGGGCGTGTTCCGGCAGGCGGTCGAGGGGATCAAGGCGGCGAAGAAGGCCGGCTTCCTGGTCTGCACCAACACCACGGTGTACAAAGAAACCGACATGGAGGAGGTCGACGCCCTGTTCGGCTACCTCACCGCCCTGGGCGTGGACGGATTCATGCTGTCGCCGGCCTACGGTTACGCCGCGGTGTGTAGTACGAATCCGGACGGGGCCGCGGAGATTTTCCTGACCCGGGACCAAATCCAACAGAAGTTCAATGAGGCGGCCGGGCTGTTCAAGAAGTACAAACTGAACACGTCGCCGGTGTACGCCGAGTTTTTGCAGGGCAAGCGCGACCTGAGCTGTGCCGCCTGGGCCAGCCCGACCCGGAACGTCAAGGGCTGGAAGGGGCCGTGCTACCTCATCACCGACGAACACCACGACTCGTTCCGCCGGCTGATGGACGAGACCGAGTGGGAGAACTACGGGTACGGCAAGGACCCGCGGTGCGAGCACTGCATGATGCACTCGGGGTACGAGGTGGCGGCCGCCCTCGGGGTGAATAGCAAGCTCGGGGACGGGTGGAAGATGCTGAAGTGGCAGTTGACGTGAGCGACGGGCGGCACTTCCTGGGACCGCGGCCGTCCCGGCCGCAAAAGCCGTGGCGTCCGTAACGCCCCGGGGCTACACCCGCGCGGCACCCGCCGCGATCGCTGTGCGGCCGGGACGGCCGCGGTCCCAGGAGGAGCGGATGGCCGACGCCCCCCGCTCGCCGAATCGTACCGTCGTCCTCTTCGCCCTCGAACGTGAAGCCGCCCCCTTCCGCCGGGCCGTCCGCGGTCGGCCCGACATCGACATCGTCATCACCGGCATCGGCCACGTTGCGGCGGCCAAAGCGATCGCGGGCGTGCTGGCCGGGCCGCGGCCCGGCCTCGTCGTCATGGCCGGGTTCGGCGGCGCTCTCCGCGACGGGTTGGCGGTCGGCGATGTGGTGACGCCGGCCGAGGTGGTGGACGAGGCAAGCGGCCGGTGGGCGTGTGTCGGCGGCGGGGAAGGGCGGCTGCTGACGGCCTCGGGCATCGCCGCGACGCCGGCCGCGAAGCGGGAACTGGGCGAGCGTCACGCGGCCGACGTGGTAGACATGGAGTCGGCGGCGGTGGCCGCGGCGTGCGCGGCCGCCGGGGTGCCGTTCCGGGCGGTCCGGGCCATCTCGGACACCGTCGATGTCGGCCTGTCGCCGCGGTTGGCCGGGCTGTTCGCGTCGGGTCACTTCTCGCCGTGGCGGGCGATGCTCGCCCTCGCCCGCCAACCGTCCCTCGTCGCCGAATTCTGGCGGCTGGCCCGCGACACGCGACTCGCGGCCGACCGGCTGGCGGAAGTGTTGACCATACTTCTTGGCGAGCGGGCCGGGGCCGCGGAGGTGGCCGAGGACGGCCGGGTCGGTGCACCCGGCGTCGTCGAGGGCGTCGGCCAGGACGGGCAGCCGGTAGAAGGCCCGATCCGCGTAGACGCCCGTGGCCAGATCGACGACCGTTGGCGTGAGCCAGTCGGGGTCGGGCGTCACCGGCCGTCGGGGGTCGCCGAAGTGCTCGACGAAGACCGGTCGCATCACCGGCGCGATCGGGTTCTTCCGCGGGTTGAGGTTGGACCCGGCCGCGTAGAGGACGGTCCGGCGGAGGAGCGGGAGGAACGACGGATCGTACCCGACGGCCGCCAGGTAGGCGAGTTCAGCGCCGCCCGACGCGACGGCGGACACCGGGCGGGCCTCAGCGGCGACGTCGGCGGCGGCCTGCAACGCCTCGCCGAATCCGTCGATGTTGCCGGCCTCGTACCGGTCGGCCGCGTCGAGCGCGGCCAGGCTGCGCGGGTCGGTGATCAGGCCCGGGAAGCAGCGAAGGAGGTGGCGGACGAACAGCCCGCCCTTCCGCGGGCTGGCTTCGGTCCGGAGGAACTTCCCCAGCCCGTCGGGCGACGCTCGCTCGATCCAATCGGGGACGGTCACGGCGTCACCCCAGATCGGGTTACCGCCCGCTCGGTCGGCATCCCTACCACCTGGCGAGCGGGGGGGCGTCAGCCCCCCGGTGCGGACGCCCGTCGCTCACGCTCGCGGTTCGCCCGGTCCACCGGGGGGCTGACGCCCCCCGCTCGCCCGGATCACCCCAGGCGGGACATCTTGACCTCGCCGCCGACGACCGTGGCCACCGCCCGGCCCGTGACCGGGTGGCCGTGGAACGGGCTGTTCCGGCTCTTCGACTTGAACTCGCCCACGTCGATCGTCCACTTCACCCGCGGGTCGATCACCGTCACGTCGGCCGGCCGGCCGGGCTGGAGGGTGCCGCGGTCGATGCCCAGGACCTTCGCCGGGTTGACCGTCATCTTGGCCAGCATCTCCGGCCACGACAGGTGCCCCGGCTCGATCAGGTGCGTCGCGCACAAGGGCAGGAAGGTCTCCAGCCCGACGATCCCGTTCGGGGCCTGGTCCAGCTCCCGCTCCTTCTTCTCCGGGGCGTGCGGGGCGTGGTCGGTGGCCAGGACGGAGAGGGTGCCGTCCTTCAGCCCGGCCAGGATCGCGTCCACGTCCTTCTTCGTCCGCAGGGGGGGCGACATCTTGTAGTTGCTGTCGAACGTCCGCAGGGTGTCGTCGGTCAGGATGAAGTGGTGCGGGCAGGCCTCGCCGGACACCCGGACGCCCTTGGCGATGCCCTGGCGGATCAGGTCGACCCCGCCGGCCGTCGAGACGTGGAGGATGTGGACCCGCCCGCCGGTCAGTTCCGCGAGCACGATGTCCCGGTAGATCATGATGTCCTCGGCCACCGCGGGCATCCCCCGCAGCCCGAGCTGCATGCTGACGAACCCCTCGTTCATCACCCCGCCCTGGGTGAGTTCGAGGATTTCCGCGTGGACCAGGACGGCCCGGTCGAACATCCGGCAGTACTCCAGCGCCCGCCGCATGATCTCGGCCGAGTAGACCGGGGCGCCGTCGTCGGTGAACGCCACCGCCCCGCCCTCGACCAAGCCGCCGAGTTCGGCCAGCTCCTTCCCCTCGCGGCCCTTCGTCACCGCCCCGATCGGGAAGACCATGCAGTTGCCGGCGCGCTTGGCCTGGAGGATGACGAACTCGGCCGCGGCCCGCGAGTCCAGGGCCGGCTCGGTGTTCGGCATGCAGGCGACGGCCGTGACCCCGCCGGCGATGGCCGCCGCGGTGCCGGTGGCGATCGTCTCGTCCTCCTCCCGGCCCGGCTCCCGGAGGTGGACGTGCATGTCGATCAGCCCGGGGGAGACGATCATCCCGGTGCAGTCGAGGGTCTTGTCGGCGGCCACCCCGTTGTGCGGCCCGACGCCGACGACCTTACCGTCGGCCAGCCACAGGTCGGCGACCCGGTCGAGGGTCTGGGACGGGTCGATCACCCGGCCGTTGCGGAGGAGGAGTGTGGACATGCGAGAACGGGGAAGACCCCACCCCCTAACCCCCTCCCCCGCGGGGGGAGGGGGGACGAGACAAAGCGGGTCATCTTCCGTTTCCCCTCTCCCCGCGGGGGAGGGGGTTAGGGGGTGGGGTCCGCGGAGACTACCGGCTCCGCAGCCGGCCGAAGAGCCCGCGGCGGGTGGTCTTCACGGTGGTCGTCTCGGACGCGGTGACGTACCCGGCCGGGGTCACGGTCATGACCTCCCCGGGCATGACGACGCCGGCCGCCGGCATGACCGTCGTGGTGGTCCGCATCGACACGGTGCCCGGCTTGGCCGGCATGGTGGCCGGGACGGCCGGCACGACCGCCGGGGCCGGGGCGACCGGGGTGACGATCGGGGCCGGGGTGGTCATCACCGCCGGGGCCGACACCGTGCTGGCCGCGGTGCTCCGGCTGCGGAGCCGGCCGAACAGACCCCGCCGGGTCTTGGTGTTCACCACGCCCGACTCGACGACCGGGCCGGCGGTCACGACCGGGACGGCCGGGGTCGGGGTGGTGACGACGACGTCCTGGGCCGCCGCCGGGGCCGCGACCAGGGCGGCGAACCCGGCCGCCAGGGCGAAACCGAACCGCTTCATGCTGCTTCCTCCTGAAACACCCGCCGCGGGTCCGTCCGTCGGCCCGCCGTCCGGGCACCCCAAGTGTAGCGATCCGGCGGACGTTCGGACACCCGGCCGGGGGTGCGGCACGGCGGTTGCCCAGGGGTAAGCCGGGGCCGCGATCCGCCCGCCACCCGGGGGCCGCCGCGCACCCGGTATCCCACGCCCGGGCACCCGCCTACCTACCCGACCCCGAGGCCGCCATGAGCACCGCCCCCCCGCCTGGTGTAGACCCCGACTCCCCGGACAACCCGCTGGAGCGGAAGGTCGACTACCTGGTCGTGTACGGCCACTCGAACCTGCTGTACTGGTGGCCGGTCTGGCTGGTGTCGTTCATCCTGGCGGCGGTCACCTACGCCGAGGGGCAGCAGATGGCGGTCGTCCCGGACGGGACGGTCGTCCGGCACGGGCAGGTGGTCGACGGGACCCCGCGGGAGGTGCTGGTGGCCCCGCCGGACAAGTCATTCGGGCTGGCCCAGGAGGAGGGCCAGAAGGGGTCGGCCGGGATGACCGTCTCCAGCAACAACAACCTCGGGGTGCTGTTCGTCGCCACCCTGTTCGTGGTGTCGATCGCCAGCACCATCCTGCTCCGCGGGCTGGTGTCGGTGATCGCCCTGGTCGGGCTGATCCTGCTGGTGGTGACGTTCGCCTACCTCGGGTGGTGGGACGACGTGCTGCTGTACGTCGGCCGGTTCGACATCCGGATGAACGCGGCCGGGTACATGGCCGTGGCCGTCCCGCTGTTCCTGGCCTGGCTGTTCGTGGTCGGGGTGTACGACCGGCAGCGGTACATCATCTTCGACCAGGGCCAGATCCGGCACGTCCACGAGGTCGGGGACAGCGAGGTGACGGTCCAGTCGGAGGGGGCGATCGTGGAGAAGAAGCGGAACGACGTGTTCCGGCACTGGCTCCTGGGGCTCGGGAGCGGCGACCTGGTGATCCGGATGGGCGGGCCGAACGGCCAGCACATCGAGCTGGAGAACGTCCTGTGGATCAACCGGAAGCTGCCCCTGATCCAGCGGATGGTGAAGGAGAAGGCGATCACCATCGAGGCGTGACGGCGGGCGGCCGGGGCGGTCGCGTGGACGCGGCGGCCGGCGGTACAATACCGCCGGGGCCGCGTTTCCGCGTTTTCCGGGGGGGCCAGCCGTGACCGCAACTGAGTTCCGCTCCAAGTACGTCGCTTACGGCTGGGACCCGTACCACCCGCTGGCCCTCATCTTGACGGACGGCCGGCGGGTGTACATCGACATGCCCGAGCAGGCCGAGCTGGGGCCGAACGAGTTGGTCATCACCCGCCGTTCGGCACCCCGTAAGCCGGAGCGGTATCGGTACGAAGACATCCGGGACGTGGTCGGGATGCTCGACCTCCCGGCCGACCCGGGCTGTATCAGCTACGCCGAGTTCGACCCCTTGATCCGCCGGCTGATCCTCCAGAAGCCGTACCGGCCTTATGTCCTCGAACTCCGGGACGGGCGGCGGATTCCGGTCAACCAGCCGAGCCCGCGACACTGCCGGGCGGTTACTGTCCTCGGCGACGGTGACCAGCCGGTCGTCAAGCTGTGGTTCGACGACATCGCACGGGTCGTCGTGCCGGAGCAAGTCCCGAGCGGAGGTGCCGCGTGAGGCGGGACACCTTCGCCCTGATCCTCGGGCGGTTCAACAACGCCAAACCGTTCGAGAACTTCACCGTCGAGTTGCAGAACCGGCTGCGGTGCGTCTCCCGGCACCCCGAGGCCATCACCTTCTGGCGGGGTGACCTCACGTTGTTCGTGGACATCGATGGGGCGAACGTGTATTTCGACGCCTCCTGCGTGGTCCGGGTGGTGGACCGCGAAGTCCCCCACGGGGCCGAGTAGCTACCCCGGCCGGCACAGACGGGCCAGGACCGCCATCCGGACGGCCAGCCCGTTGGCCACCTGGTCGAGGATCGCCGAGTTCGGCCCGTCGGCCACCTCCGGCGTCACCTCCACCCCCCGGTTGATCGGCCCCGGGGCCAA
>JAIEQO010000622.1 GCA_019747655.1 Gemmataceae bacterium
GTCTCGGCCGGGACGCTGATGCTGGCCCTGTCGTCGCTGTCCCGGCGGTCGGTGTACGTCGGGCTGGCCTGGGCCGGGCTGGTGTTCCTCAGCCTGCTGCTGAGCACCATCCTCCTCGGGGTCCGGGGCGACACCGAGCGGCAGGCCGCCTACCAGCGGGAGCTGGACGCCTGGCTGGCCGACCACCCGCCGCCGCCCGGGGTCGAGCTAAGCACCGGCCACTACCGGTACCTGCGGTCGGTCAAGTCGGACCCGAACCCGCGGGACCCGCAGGCGGCCGCCGAGGAGCGGGCCCGGAAGCGGTGGGCGGACGACTGGAACAAGGCCAGCCCCCGGATGTGGTCGAAGGCCAGCGCCGCCGCCGAGGCCGGACGGTCGGCCGACTGGCGGTCCGTGGTGGCCTACCCGACCAACTTCACCCGGCTGGCCGACGCCCTGATCGGGACGGACGCGGCCTGGGAGCAGCTCGGCCGGTCGGTCACCGGGATGGGGAACGCCCCCCGGCCGCCGCGGGGCGGCCCGGCCCCGGAGCCGGACCCGGACCTGCCCGACCCCGGCCGCCGGCTCGCCGACCGGATGGTGCTGCAGTACCCGTGGTACTGGTCGGCCGGGGTGCTGGCCGGGGTGTGGCTGTTGTCCGCGTTCGTCCTGACCCGCCGGGTGAAGTCGCTCGACCGGCTGAAGTGACGGCCGGGAGCGGCGGGTTGAACGACCCGGGGCTCGCGCCCCGGGCTACGGGCTGCCGCCGCTCCGCGGCTCCGGACGATAAACCACGGGTCGGAGTCCCGGAGGGACGACAGCCCGTAGCCCGGGGCGTGAGCCCCGGGTCCCCTGCCGCCCCCGCGACCCGCCATGACGACCCCGATCATCACCTTCGACGGCGTTTCCAAGTGGTACGGGAACGTCATCGGCTTGAACAAGCTGACCCTCCACGTCCCCCCGGGCGTGACCGGGCTCCTGGGCCCGAACGGGGCCGGCAAGAGCACCCTCCTGCAACTGGCCACCGGCCAGCTCCGGCCGAGTCAGGGGGTCGTCCGGGTCCTCGGCCAGGAGGTCTGGGACAACCCCGGGCTGAACACCCGGGTCGGCCTCTGCCCGGAGCAGGACGCCTTCTACGAGTGGATGACCGGGCACGACTTCGTCCGCACCTGCGCCCGGCTCGGCGGGATGGGCCGCGGCGAGGCCCGGGACGCGGCCGACCGGGCGATGGGGCGGGTCGGGATGACCGAGAACATGAACCGGGCGGTCCGGGGCTACTCGAAGGGGATGCGGCAGCGGACCAAGCTGGCCCAGGCCCTCGTCCACGAGCCCCGGGTCCTGTTCCTGGACGAGCCGCTGACCGGGACCGACCCGGTCGCCCGGCGGGACATGATCGAGGTGATCCGGGAGCTGGCCGCCGGCGGGGCGAGCGTGCTGGTCTCCAGCCACGTCCTCCACGAGGTCCAGTCGCTGACCCAGCGGATCGTCCTGTTGCACCGCGGCCGGCTGGTGGCCGAGGGGCAGGTCCGCGAGATCCGCGACCTGATCGACAAGCACCCGCACCGGATCGTGCTGGTCTGCGACCAGTACCGGGAACTGGCGGCGCGCCTCTCGGCCCACGGCGACGTGGACGGGATCAAGTTCCTGGCCGCCGAGTCCGGGGTGATGGTCGAGACCCGCCGGCCGGACGAGTTCTACGCCCGGCTGCCGGCGATCTCGGCCGGCGGGCTGCCCCTCCGGGAGGTGTACTCGGAGGACGACAACCTGGAAGCCGTGTTCAAGTACCTGGTGAGCCGATGACCGCGACGGAAGCCGAAGCCCCGACCCCGGGCCGGGCGTGGTCCGCCGGGCCGACCCCCCTCGGGGCCCTGTTCGGGCTGACCGTCCGCCAGCACACCCACGGCCGGCGGCTGGTCGTCCTGCAGGTCCTGTACCTCCTGCCGTGCGCCCTGGCGGTCGTCCTCCGCAGCCTGCCGACCCCGGCCCCGCCCGACGCCCTGGAGTTCGCCCTCGTCTTCACCCTCCTGCCGCACGGGCTGGCCCCGCTGACGGCCCTCCTGTACGGCTCGGGCATCGTCGCCGACGAGGTCGAGGAGCAGACGCTGACGTACCTCTTGCTCCGAGCCGTCCCCAAGTGGCAGCTCTACCTGACCAAGCTCCTGGCGACCGTCTGCGTGACCACCGGCCTTGTCGCGGTCGGGGTGGCGAGCCTGTACCTGGCGATCTACGCCGGCACCGACGAGTTCGGCGCCGCGGCCGGCCGGGCCGGGCGGATGGTCGTCATCATGGCGGTGGCCCAGGCCGGGTACTGCGCCCTGTTCGGGTTCCTCGGGCTGTACACCCGCCGGGCCCTGGTGGCCGGGATCGCGTACATCGTCGCGGTCGAGGGGGTGATTTCCACCCTGGACTTCGCCGGCCGGATGGTGGCGGTGGTGTACTACGTCCGGACGCTCATCCTCCGCTGGCTCGACCTGCCGAAGGAGCAACTCGACCGGTGCGTGGACGCCTGGGGGATGGGCGAGGTGTCCCGGACCGGGGCGGCCGACCTGTCCAAGCTGCCGACCGGCGGGGAGGCCGTCCTGACCGTCCTCGTGGCGGCCGCCGTGGTGTCGGCGGCGTCGGCCTGGCTGTTCGCCCGGACCGAGTTCCGGGTGAAGACGCCCGGGAGCGACTGACCGCCGGGCGGCCCTCACGTCGGCCGTCTTCGCCGGCCGTGAAGCGGATGCAGTCGGCGTCCGAACGGCCGTTCCGCGAAATCCGAAAAAATAGTTGGCAGCCCGCGTCACCCCGCGACGCATTGGGGGCGTCGAACCTTCCCCCCTTGCGGACCCGCCCCCGCGGAGTGACCCATGCGCCGCCCCCGTCTGAGCCTGCTCCCGCTCGAAGACCGCCTCACCCCGGCGTTCGCCGGCCTCGTCCAGCCGGCCGTCGGCGACCTGAACGGCGACGGCTTCCTCGACCTCGTCGTCGCCCAAGGGCCGGGGGGCGGCGAGGTCGGGGTGTTCGACGGGCTGACCGGCCGGAACACCCTGACCATCACCCCCTTCCCCGGGCTGACCGGCGGCGTGTCGGTCGCGGCCGGGGACGTCGACGGCGACGGGAAGGCCGAGGTCCTCGCCGGGGCCGGGGAGGGCGGCGGCCCCCGGGTCCGGGTGTTCGACGCCCGCACCGGGGCGGTCCGGGCCGACTTCCTGGCGTACGAGGGGTCGTTCCGGGGCGGGGTCCGGGTGGCGGCCGCCGACACCGACCGGGACGGGGCCGCCGACATCCTGGCCGGGGCCGGCCCGGGCGGCGGGCCGGTCGTGTCCGTGTTCCGGGCGGACGGGGCCCGGACCGGGCAGTTCCTGGCCGGCGACGCCGGGTCCCGGGCCGGGGTGGCGGTGGCCGCGGCCGACATGGGCGGGGACGGGACGGTCGAGATCATCGCCGGGGCCGGGGCCGGCAACCTGACCACCTTCTCCGGGGCGGGGTTCGCGGTGGTCTCCGGGTTCGCCCCGTTCGGGGGGGCCGCGGCCAACCCCGGGGCCGCCCCGCCGGACACCGTCGGCCCGCGGGTGGTCGGGGCGGCGTCGGCGGACAACACGACCGTCCGGGTGGTGTTCAGCGAGCCGGTCGGGCCGGCGGCCGCGGAGGCCCGGAACTACTCGATCGGCCAGCTCACCTTCAACGCCGACGCCGGCGTCCTGCGGGTGACCGGGGCGAAGTTCGCCGACGACGCCCACACCGCGGTGCTGCTGACCACCGAGCCGCAGAACGAGCTGACGTACCAGCTCACGGTGGTGTCGGCGGCCGACCTGGCCGGGAACGCCCTGGCCGCCCCGGGGTTCGCCGGCGGGCAGCGGACCGACCCGGCCCGGGCGACGTTCGTCGGCACCGCCCCGGTCGGGCCCCAGGCCGACTCGGACGGGGACGGGCTGTCCGACGCCGAGGAGCGGCGGGGCTGGCAGGTGGTGTTCAAGCCGGCCAACGGCCAGCCGGTCCAGCGGTGGGTGACCAGCGACCCGTACACGGCCGACACCGACGGGGAGGGGTTCCCGGACGACGTCGAGGCCCAGCTGAGGCTCGACCCCCGGGACCCGGACACCGACGACGACCTGCTGACCGACTGGCGGGAGTACACCGAGGTGTTCAGCGACCACCTGAACGGGGACACGGACGGGGACGCGGTGGACGACGGGACCGAGTACCTGGGGGTGCTCAGCTCCCCGGTCCACGCCGACACCGACGGGGACCAGATCGCCGACGGGACGAGATCGCCCTCGGCGGGTTCCGCACCGTGCTGGTGGCCGACCTGCCGCAGCCGGCCATCGAGATCGGCCGGACCGACCTCCAGCTCGACGTCCGGTTCACCCAGACGACGAGCGGCCAGCGGCGGGAGCTGCAGAGCAAGTCGGTCAACTCCAGCCTCCAGCAGAGCGACAGCAAGCAGGCCAGCCACACCGACGAGCGGACGCTCGGCTGGTCGGTCGGCGCGACGCTGACCGCCGGGTTCGAGGAAGGTGTTAAGGACAAGGGCGTCGTGGCGCTCGCCAGCGGGTCCGTCGAGGTCACGGGGGGCGGGAGCGGGAACTACACCACCTCGAACACGCAGGCCTCGGCCTCCGAAACCCAGCGGGCCTACCAGGAGAGCCTGACCACGGACGCCGAGGTGAGCCAGGGGACCGAGGTGGCCCGCGAGGTCGTCGGGGCGAAGATGCAGGTCGCGGTCACCCTCCGGGCCGCCGGGTCGATCCCGTTCCGCATCCGCAACCTCTACGCCGTCTCGGACGACCTGGGGCGGAACTTCGACTTCAACTCCCGGGCGGTAACCGAGCGGACCGCCCTGCTGGCCGTCGACAACGGCTCCTACGACTCGGACGGCGACGGGGTCGGGGACGGGACCGAGTACCGGCGGGTGGCCACCTACTCCGGCCGGGTGGTCGACACGAACGGGGACGGGAAGGCCGACGGCGGCGACCACCGCCTCTCGTTCGACGCCCTCGGCCGGCAGGTCGGCATCACCCTGCGGACGGCCCTCAAGTAGCTGGGGCTGGACGCCTACGACGAGGCCGAGCGGCCGACCGCGGCGCTGACCGAGGCCGAGCGGCAGAACAGCTATTCCACCAAGTCCCTCGGCAACGGGGTCGAGATCATCTACCGGGTCCGGCAGGTCGCCATCCGGGAAGGCTCCCGCCGGGCGTGGTTCGTCATCCTCCCGTCGGGAGAGGGCGTCAGCGGGTTCCGGGTCGACGACACCCTCCCGGACGCCGACCCGAAGTCCAAACTGCCCAAGCTCGACGAGATCGTCCTGACCACCGGCTCGAAGTTCAACCTGTCGTTCGTCGAGGACGTGGACGGCGACGGGATGACGTCCAACCTGGAATACCTGTACGGCACGTCCGACCGGGACGCGGACACCGACGGGGACGGGCTCCCGGACCCGCTCGAGGTCCGGGTCGGGTGGGCCGTGGACACCGACCGGGGCAGCCGCCAGGTGTTCTCCAGCCCGACCCTGAAGGACACCGACGGGGACGGCGTGGGGGACGCGGACGAGGCACCGGGGCGGCTCGCGGACGCGAACGGGGACGGCCTGGCCGACGGGTTCGGGCGGGGGACCGTGACCGCCGACTACGGCCGGGACACGAACAACGACGGGAAGAAGGACCGGTACGAGTACCCGCCCAACGTCGTGTCCGACCCGGTCGGCGACTTCCCCGACCACCCGCTGGAGGACTTCGCCACCGACCCGGGCAGCGGGGACACCGACGGGGACGGCGTGTCGGACTTCGACGAGTTGAAGGGGTACGCGCTGAAGCCCCCGGGGACCGGGACCGTCCGCACCGACCCGGCCCGTTCGGACACCGACGGGGACACCGCGCCGGACGGCGTCGAGCTCCGCCTGGGCGGCAACCCCACCGACAACCGCGACCGCAACACGTTCGCCGACGACGACCGGGACGGCCTGGCCAACGTCGAGGAGACGGCCGGCCGGACGATCACCGTACGCCGGAAGGGCGGTTCGGTCACGATCCGGGTCACGTCGAATCCGGCGGCGGCCGACTCGGACGGGGACGGGCTGTCCGACTTCGAGGAGGTCCGCGGGTTCACCCTCCGCGACCTCGGCCAGATCGTCCTCGACCCGACCAACTGGGACACCGACGGGGACGGCCTGTCGGACGGCGAGGAGGTGGAGGTGCGGGAGGGCTACTGGGTCGGCCCGCGGACCGGCCCGGCCGAGCCCCTCACCTCCCCCGCCCGGGCCGTCGCCCCGAAGGACTACTGGGTCGTCCGCCTGGCCGGCAAGGACCCGAAGCGGGTCTACAGCGACCCGACCGTGGCCGACGCCGACTTCGACGGGCTGCCCGACGGGAAGGAGAAGTACGACGACGCCGGCAACCCGCGGATGAGCGACCCGACGGTCGGCGACACCGACGAGGACGGCCGGCTCGACGGCAACGACACCGCCCACGGGCTCAGCCCGACCGTCAACGACTACCTCGTCACCGTCTCGTTCGCCAGCCTCCTGATCCGCGACGACGGCGACGCCGACCCCGGCGACCACGGCGACTTCTGGTTCGGCTTCGGCGTCCGCCTGCCGGACCCCGCCCAGCCCGCCGGCCTGAGCGGGGCGTTCACCGAGGTTCTGATCGAGCACCAGACCATCACGGAACCGTTCGTGTCCGAGTTCGCCCTGCAACACGAGGTCTCGGAGCACCTGCCCGTCGGCAACGGCAACCTCGAGATCGGCAACGGGGACGACAAACTCCTGATCGCCGACGGCACGAGCCTCGTGTTCCCCGGCCTAGTGCCGCTCGCCGACCGCTCGATCCAGTTCGCGGTCAACAAGGCCCAACGGTTCGCGATCGAGGGCGTGGTCCTCGAGTACGACCGGGATGAGGTCGACGGCCGCCTCGTCACGAGCAAGTTCAAGGTGTTCCTCGGGGGGCTGGAGGGGGTCGCCGGCAAGGTCGGCGAGAAAGACCTCCGCGGGGGGATGATCGAGGGCCAGTCCCTGGTGGCGGGGACCGTCAACTACGCGGTATTCGTGTTCAATGGGGACGACACGCTCCTCTATCCGAACGACGGGTCCCCCGCCGGGAAGCCCGCCACCGGCACCAACGGCATCGGCGGGGAGTTGCGGGTGACGTATACGGTGAACTGACCGGCTCCGGGGCCGGGACGGCCGACCGCCGCCCCGGCCGGCCCCGCCCGGCAACTGGCGGCGGTGAAGAGACGTCGGTGCCCCGCCCCCCGGGCGGGGAGCCGTCCTCGGCCAGGGTCGCCGCGGGTCGGCCCGGCCCGGGGCTACTTCCCGGCCGGCTTCTCGTGGTGCCCGCCGAACCCCAGCCGCATGGCCGAGAGCAACTTGTCCTGGTAATCGGCCTCGCCCCGGGAGGTGAACCGCTCGTACAGGGCGGCGCTCAGGACCGGGACCGGGACCGCCTCGTCGATCGCCGCCTTGATCGTCCACCGCCCCTCGCCCGAGTCCGACACCCGGCCGGCGAAGTCGGACAGGGCCGGGTCCTTCACCAGGGCCGCCGCGGTCAGGTCGAGCAGCCACGAGGCGATCACGCTCCCCCGCCGCCACACCTCGGCGATGTCCCGCAGGTCGAGGTCGTACTGGTAGTGCCCGGGGTCCCGCAGCGGGGTCGTCTCGGCGTCGACCTCGTGCGGCCGCCTGCCGACGTTGGCGCTCCGCAGCACCCCCAGCCCCTCGGCGTAGGCCGCCATCACCCCGTACTCGATGCCGTTGTGGACCATCTTGACGAAGTGCCCGGCCCCGTTCGGGCCGCAGTGCAGGTAGCCCTTCTCGGCCGTCCCGCCGAGGGCCTCCCGGCCCGGGGTGCGGGGCACGTCGCCCCGCCCCGGGGCGAGGGTGTCGAACACCGGGTCGAGCCGCTTCACCACCTCCGGCTCGCCGCCGATCATCATGCAGTAGCCCCGCTCGGCCCCCCACACCCCGCCGCTCGTGCCCACGTCGACGTAGTGAATCCCCTTCTCCTTCAGGCCCTTGGCCCGGCGGAGGTCGTCGATGTAGTACGAGTTCCCGCCGTCGATCAGGATGTCGTCCTTCTGAAGCAACGGGGTCAGCTCGCCGAGGCTGGCGTCGACGACGCCGGCCGGGACCATCAGCCAGACCGGCCGGGGCGGGGCGAGCTTGGACACGAGGTCGGCGGCCGAGGACGCGGCGGTCGCCCCCTCGGCGGCCAGGGCCTTCACCGCGTCGGCGTTGCGGTCGTAGACGACGCAGGTGTGCCCGGCCTTCATCAGCCGGCGGACCATGTTCGCGCCCATCCGGCCGAGGCCGATCATCCCGAGTTGCATGGCGGACTCCGGTGGCGGGTGACTGCTCTCAATCGTACCGACCCGGCCGGCGGGTGGTAGGACTATCCGGCCAGGGTGCCGCGCATCTGCATGGGTTGCAGCACGACCCAGACCCCGGCCGCGAACAGACCGACCGCGGGCAGGGCCCACGGGAGGAACGCCCGGACGGCCCGGCCGCCGGCCAGGTCGCGGGCGATCCCGTAGGCGGTGTACAGGGTGAGGAGGAGCCCGAGGTCGAGGGCGACGAGTTCGGCCTTCGTGAGCCACGCCCCGGCCGCCCGGCAGCACCCGCCGGCCCAGTCCGGCTCGCCGAGGGCGGTGACGCCGTGGTCGGCGGCGAAGCGTTGGACGACGGGCCAAGCCGCTTCGCAGCTCGTGGCGAGGTGGTAGCCGTAGTGGGCCAGCCACATGGCGAACCCCAGAGGCACGAGGGCGAACGCGAACCGGGTCGCCACCGCGACGACGCCCGGCGTGAGCCGGCCCCACGACCGGCTGGCCCACGCCGCCGTCCCCATGATCAGGGCCGGCGCGATGACGAGGCCGACGGCGTACAGGGCGAGGACGAGCGGCACCGGCGATGTCAGCCCGAGGCGGGAGCGCAGCTCATCCTGCCGGTCGAGCACCGGGCCGGTCATCCCGGCGGCGTTCACGAACGCGGCAAACACCACCACCACGACCAGCACCGCCAGGTCCGGCCGGCGGCTGAACCGCCCGATGCCGGACCGCGGCCGGTCGTCGGCGAAACCGCGGCCCGGGACGCCGGCCAGGACGCCGACGTTCCCGTGCGGACAGGCGTGGACGCAGTCGAGGCAGAAGGTGCAGTCCGCGTTGCCGCGCTTGCGGGGCTGGGCCAAGTCCAGTTCACAGCCCGGGATGCCGTCCCGCCCGCGGACACAGTCTTTCGTCGTACACGCCGCGCACACCTTCGGGTCGCGGACGGCCACTTCGAGCGGCGAGACGAGCGATTGCACGAAATTGAACTGCCCGACCGGGCAGACGTATTTGCAGAACGTCCCGCCGCGGAACAGCCCGTCCACGGCGAACGCGGCGACGAAGTAGCCGACGACGATCGCGGCCGTCGCCGCCGGCCGGTCCCACAGCGACCACGCCTCGTAGGCGGTAAAGAACACGATCAACAAACCGACCGCCAGCCACTTCCCCCGCAGGTAGCGGGGCCAGTCGCGGCCGGCCGGCAGCCACCGCCGGGCCAGCGTCCGCGGCAGGGTGAACGGGCAGGCGGTGCAGAACAAATTCCCTGCCACAAGCAAGCAGAGGACGAGCAGCCCCCGCCAGTGGACCCACGGCAAGACGCCGGCCAGGTTTACTGACCGGCAGGTAAGCAAGGCTATCCAACTCGGAGCCGGCTCGTAATCTCTTTCGGATGAGGAGCAACGGGAC
>JAIEQO010000314.1 GCA_019747655.1 Gemmataceae bacterium
GACCGCTCGCGGCAGGCCGAGGACGCCGCCCGCGACCTGGCCCGGGCCGCCCGCCGCGGGGCCGACCGGGCTCAACTCGCCCGCCGGTTCGAGGAACTGGAGGGTGAGGTCGGACGGCTCACGGACCTGGTCGTCCGGACGCCCGGGCTCGGGCCGCTCTACACCCGGGCGACGTACAGCTACCAGCAGCTCGCGGCCGTCGTCGGCGAGGGGGACCGCAACCCCGATCAGGTCCGGCGTGCGGTGGTCCGGCTGGCCGACGGGCTGGCCGGGGAGGCGGACGACCTCGGGGACGCGGCCGAGCGGCACCTCGGCGGGGCGTTCACCCGGGACCTGGACCGGGCCGTCCGGCGGGTCAGCCGGAACGCCGGCCGGCTGGCCCGGAACCTGGACGAGTCGAACGACCTGGCCGCCGCCGGGCGGGACCTGGGCGGGATCACGACGGCCTGGACCGACGTACAGTTGCAGCTCGGCCGGGTGCCCAATCTCCCGGCCCCGGTCCGGGCCGAGGCGACCCGGGCGGACGGCCTGTACCGCCGGCTGGCCGCCCGGCTCGGGGAGGTGGCCCCGCCGCTGCCGGGCCCCGGCCCCGGGCCGATCATCCCGCCGCCGGGCCGACCCCCCGCCACCCTGGCCGTCGCCGCCGGGGACGGGGGCGGGCCGCGGGTGCAGGTGTACCACGACCTCGGCGGCCGGCCGGCGTTCGACTTCTTCGCCTACGACCCGGAGTTCCGCGGCGGGGTGCGGGTGTCGGTGGCCGACGTGAGCGGGGACGGGGTAGCGGACATCGTCACCGGGCCGGGGAAGGGGATGCCGCCGGTCGTCCGGGTGTTCGACGGCCGGGACGTGGGCCTGCTGGCCGAGTTCGTCGGGGCCGACCCGAACTGGCAGGGCGGGGTGTTCGTGGCCGCGGCCGACCGGACGGCCGACGGCCGGT
This sequence comes from Gemmataceae bacterium, assembly GCA_019747655.1. Taxonomy (GTDB): domain Bacteria; phylum Planctomycetota; class Planctomycetia; order Gemmatales; family Gemmataceae; genus Urbifossiella. The sequence goes on from JAIEQO010000314.1 coordinate 938, forward strand.
CGCTGGTGGCGGTCGGCCCGGACGTGGGCGGTGGGCCGGTGGTCAAGGTGTTCGACCTCGGCCAGGGCAAGGAAGTGACGACCTTCGTGGCCTACCCCGAGCACCTACGGGGCGGGGTCCGGGTCGGCTGGGACGACCTGAACCGGGACGGCAACCTGGACCTGGTGACGGCCCCCGGGCCGTGCCGGCACGGCCCGCTGGTCCGGCTGGTCGACCTGGCCAACAACCGGGTGCCGGTCGAGTTCCAGGCGTTCGACGAGACGTGGTACGGCGGGGTGTGGGTGGCGGCCGGGGCCGGGCCGGTCCTGTGCGGGGCCGACGCCGGCGGCGTCCCCGGGGTGCGGGTGTTCGACCCCCGCCGGCCGGACCGCCCGGCGGCCGAATGGCTGCCGTACCCGGACCAGTTCCGGGGCGGAGTCCGGGTGGCCACAACGGACCTGAACGCGGACGGGGTGAAGGACTTCGTCTGCGCCCCGGGGCCGGGGCTCGGGGGCTGCCCGGTCCGGGTGTTCGACGGCCGGACCCGGCGGGAGCTGGCCGCCTTCGAGCCGTTCGCCGGGTTCGACGGCGGGGCGTTCGTGGCCGGCAACTAGAGGGAGGGTCGCCGTGATGCGGGCGTTCGTGGCGGTCGTCGCCCTCGCGGGGGCGGTCGGGGCGGACTGGCCTACGCTGCTGGGGCCGACCCGGGACGGCGTCTCGCCCGAGACGGGCATCGTCGCCCCGTGGCCGCGGGACGGGCTGCGGAAGCTGTGGGACTGCCCGCTCGGGCTGGGGTACGCCCCGCCGGTGGTGGCCGGCGGCAAGCTGTACCACTTCGACCGGTTCGGCGACGACAACCGGCTGACCTGCCGCGACGCCGCTACCGGCAAGGAGCTGTGGGCGCACTCGGTCCCGACCGAGTACCGCGACTTCTACGGGTACGACCCCGGCCCCCGGGCCTGCCCGGTCGTGGACGGCGACCGGGTGTACGTTTTCGGCCCCGAGGGGGTGCTGGCGTGCGTCGGGGCGGCCGACGGGAAGGAGCGGTGGAAGCTCGACACCGCCGAGAAGTACCACGTCCACCAGAACTTTTTCGGCGTCGGCAGCGTGCCGGTGGTCCACGGCGACCTGCTCTTGGTGGCGGTCGGCGGGAGCCCGCCGGGCCGCCGGCCGGCCGACCTCCGGGAGGCCAAGCCGGACGGGACGTGCATCGTCGCCTTCGACAAGCTGGCCGGGGCGGAGAAGTGGCGGGCCGGGGCCGACCTGGCCAGCTATTCGAGCCCGGTGGTGAAGCCGCTCGGCGGCAAGCCGACCGGCCTGTACTTCGCCCGCGGCGGGCTCTTCGGCTTCGACCCGCAGACCGGGGCCGAGCGGTTCCGCTTCCCGTGGCGGTCGAAGCTCGAGGAGAGCGTCAACGCCGCCAACCCGTCGGTGGTCGGCGATAAGGTGTTGCTGACCGAGTGCTACGGCCCGGGGGCGGTGCTGCTCGACCTGAAGGACGGCATGCCGGCGGTGGTCTGGTCGGACGCCGACAAGGACCGGGGCGAGGAGTCGCTGAAGTGCCACTGGAACACGCCGGTGGTCAAGGACGGGTTCGTGTACGGGTCGAGCGGGCGGAACAGCGGGGACGCCGACCTGCGGTGCGTCGAGCTGGCCACCGGCGACGTGAAGTGGCGGCAGCGGCGGACGTATCGCTGCACCCTCACCCTGGTCGACAACCACCTCGTCTGCCTGAGCGAGGCCGGCCGGCTGTCGCTCTTGCGGCCGAACCCGGCCAAGTACGACGAGGTGTCGGGGTACGTCGTGCCGGAGCTGGAGTACCCGTGCTGGGCCCCGCCGGTGGTGGCCGACGGCCGGCTGTACGTCCGCGGCAAGAGCCGGCTCGTCTGCCTGGAACTGATCCCCAAGAAGTAGGGCCGGCGGGTTGGCAGCCCCGAAGGGGCGTCCGGGGATAGCCCGGGGTTGACACCCCGGGTGTCCGACGATGAGGTGAGCCGGAGCCCCGAAGGGGCGACCCTCGCTCGGTAGGGTTGCCCCTTCGGGGCTCCGTGATTTGGTCAGACCCCGTACCCGGGGCTGACGCCCCGGGCTATCCCCGGACGCCCCTTCGGGACTGCCGGCGACCAGCCGGCCTACCGCTTCTGGACCGGCCCGATCGGCCCGTTCAGCTTGACCCCGGTGGTGATCGGGGCGAACTGCGGCGACTTCCCCGGCTCCAACCCCGGGATGGCCGGCCCCTTCCTCGCCGGCAGGTCCACCGGCCGGGACACACCCTCCCGGACGGCCTCGGTGGTCCTGTTCCGGAGCTGGGTGTAGAGCGTGTACGAGATGGCGACGGCCACGACCGCACCGACCCCGAGCAGCAACCGGTCCCGTAACTCCCCGTTCATGATCGGCCCCCCGGCGGGCGGGTCCCCCGCCGGAACCGTAGCACACGCCCCGGTCAGCGGCCGTTCCGGGCCCGGGCGACCAGCGGCCCCTTGACCGGGTCGGGGAGGAACTTGGACAGGTCCCCGCCGAGGGCCGCGATCTGCCGCAACAGCGAGCTGCTGACGTGCGAATATTCTTCTTTGGCCATCAGGAACACGGTCTCGATCCCGGGGTCGAGGTTCAGGTTCATTAGCGACATGGTGAACTCGTACTCCATGTCGGACAGGGTCCGTAAGCCCCGGACCATCACCCCGGCCCCGGCCCCGCGGACGAACTGCACCGCCAGTCCCTCGAACTTCCGCACCTCCACGTTCCCGAACGGCCGGGCCACCGCCTCCAGCAGCTCCACCCGCTCGTCGATGCTGAACAGGGTCGCCTTGTCCGGGTTGATGCCGACCCCGACGATCAGCCGGTCGTACAGCCGGCTGCCCCGCTCGATGATGTCGAGGTGGCCGAGGTGGACCGGGTCGAAGGTGCCCGTGTAGACGGCGTACCGGGGGTTCAGCGGGCCGTTCGGCATCGGTCGGCCTCCGGGAACGCCGAATGACGAATGACCCACCAATGACCCACCAATGACCCACCAATGACGAAGGAAAGCAGCGGCGGTCTTCCTTCGTCATTGGTGGGTCATTGGTGGGTCATTCGTCATTCCTCGGACCACTTCCACGAATCGATCCAGCTCGGAAAAGGTGTTGTACGCGTGCGGGCTGACCCGGACCCGGCCGGCCCGGGCCGCCACCGCCACCCCGGCCGCCCGGCAGGCCCGCCGCACGGCCTCGGCGTCCCGACCGGGGGCCAGCAGGGAGACGATGCCGCTCTTCTCCCCGGCCGCCCGGCTGCTGAACACCTCCAGCCCCGCGGCCGGCGCCCTCTCACAGAGGTAATCGGTCAGCTCGACCACCCGCCGTTCGACGTTCTCGACGCCGGCGTCCAGCAGCAGTTCCAGGCTCGCCCCGAAGGCCGTAATCCCCGGCACGTTGTACGCCCCGCCCTCCCACCGCCCGGCGTGCGGCTTGAGGGCGAAGTCGATCGCCGTGTAGTCGAACGGCTTCACCACGCTGTTCGCCCCGACCCCGACCGGGTGTAAGCGGTCCACCCACTCCCGGCGGACGTAGCCGATGCCGGCCCCTTCCGGCCCGAGCAGCCACTTGTGGCCGTCGGCCGCAAGGGCGTCGACCCCGAGGGCCTGCACGTCGAGCGGGAACACCCCCAATCCCTGGATGGCGTCCACGAAGAAGAAGATGTCCCGCTCGCGGCAGATCTGGCCGAGGAGGGCGAGGTCGTTGCGGAACCCGCTGGCGAACTCCACGGCCGACACCGCCAGCACCCGGGTCCGGTCGGTCATCGCGGCCCGGATGTCGTCGACGTGGACCCGGTTCCCCCGGCTCGGCACCGACCGGACCTCGACCCCCCGCCCGGCCAGGTTCATCCACGGGTACTGGTTGGCCGGGTACTCCTCGGCCGGGACGGCCACGTTGTCCCCCGGCCGCCACGGGAAGCCTTCGGCGATGATGCCGACGCCGTGGGTGGTGTTCGGCAGGAAGTAGATGTCGTCCGGGTCGGGGGCGTTGATGAGTCGGGCGGCCAGCCGGCGGACGTGGGCGATCCGGGCCGCCCAGCCGAGTACGGCGGTGACGCCGTGCTCGGCGAGGTTGTCGGCGTATTCGCGGAGGGCCGCGACCGCCACGTCCGGCAGCGGGGCCACGGCCGCGTGGTCGAGGAACGCCCACCGGCGGGTGACGGGGAAGCGGTCGCGGAAGGCGGCCCAGTCCATGCCGAAGCCAGTAGGGGAGAAGAGGAGACAAGGAGAAGGGGTGAGGAGACGGGGCCCGATCTCCCCTTCCTCCCTTCTCCCGGTCCCCGAATTGTGACCCCCGGCGGGCGGTCGTACAATCGCAAAACCCGCCGAACCTACCCCGGGGCCGCCCGATGCTCGTCGAGCCCGACCGCACCCCCTACGACCTGAACTTCCGGCTGTTCGGGTTCCCGGTCCGGGTCCACCCGCTGTTCTGGCTGGTGTCGGCCCTGTTCGGGTCGGACGCCCTGCAACTCCTCGGCCCCGAATACCTGTTGATCTGGGTGGCGGTGGTGTTCGTGTCGATCCTGGTCCACGAGCTGGGCCACGCCCTCGCCTTCCGGGCGAGCGGGGTCGGGGCGTCGGTGGTGTTGTACTCGTTCGGCGGGCTGGCCGTGCCGTGGGCGGAGGTGGCCGGGCGGTGGCGGCGGGTGGGGGTCGCCCTGGCCGGGCCGGCGGCCGGGTTCGTGCTGGCCGCGGCGGTCTGGGCGTCGGACCGGGCGGTGCCGTGGGCCGACCCCGGCCCGGCCGGGATGACCCCGGCCGCGTGGCTCTACCTGTCGCTGCTGTACGTCAACGTGGGGTGGGGGGTAATGAACCTGCTGCCCGTGATCCCGCTCGACGGCGGCCGGGTGTCGCAGGAGGTGTGCGAGGGGGCGTCGCCGCGGACCGGCCGCCGGGTCGCCCTGTGGGTGTCGGTGGGTACGGGGGTGCTGGTGGCGGCGTACAGCCTGGCCTGCGTGGTCGGCCGGAAGCAGGGGGCCGAGTGGCTCGCCAACCTGCCGTGGTGGTTCCCGATCGGGTCGCTCTGGACGGCCATCCTGTTCGGGGTGCTGGCGTACCAGAGCTACCAGTTGCTCCAGCGGGACCGGTGGACCGACTCACACTGGTCGGAATGACGAATGACCCACCAATGACCCACCAATGACGAAGGAGAAGACATGTCGACCCCCGACGGCATCCTCACTCCCGGCACAGCGGGCGGGAACAGGTATGACCTGGAGGAGCGGACGGCCCGGTTCGGGGAGGAGGTCATCCGGCTCTGTCTCGACCTCCCCAAGACGGTCGTGACCGAGCCGCTGATCCGCCAGATCGTCCGGTCCGGTACGAGCGTCGGGGCGAACTACTGCGAGGCCGACGACGCGGTTTCCGGGAAGGAGTTCCGGCTGAAGATCGGGACGTGCAAGGAGGCCCGGGAGACGAAGCACTGGCTGCGGATGATTGCCACCGCCGACCCGACGTTCGCCGAGCGGGCCCGCGGGCTGTGGCGGGAGGCCCGGGAACTCCACCTGATCTTTGCGTCGATCTTCCGAAAGTTATCGACCAAGAAGCCCAAGCTGAGAGGGTGAACGGACGGCGAGTCAACGGCCGGACCAGGGCCCGGTCTTCCGTTCGTCATTGGTGGGTCATTGGTGGGTCATTCGTCATTCCTCACCCGCCCATAAGGCGGGTCAGCCGGTCGCCCAGCTCGTCGTCGGCCGCCGAGGTCCAGGCGAAGTCCGGCGGCGGCTTGAACCCGCCCTCGCTGGTCACCGCGGCCGCCGGGACCGGGCTGAGCGACGCCACCCCCAACAGCCGCCCCTTGTGCCGCAGCTCGAACCCGGTCACCCGGCCGAGGTCGGCCGCGTCCACCAGCCCCGGGACGAACACCGCCGGGCCGTCGGTGACGAGCACGTCCTGCTCCAGCACCAGCGGCGGCCGGTCGCCCCCGCCGGTGGCCGCGTGGACCTGGAGCCGGCAGACGCCGGCCATCCCCGGCTCGGAGCTGGCCACCAGGAAGCACGGGCCGACCCGGGCCGCCTCCCCCGGTGGTGGGGGCTGGCGGGTGACCCGGACGGCCCCGGACTTGTCGGCCGCCACGAACCGGGTGTCGGACACCCGCAGCGACCCCTCGAACCGCCGGGCCGGGATGCCCTGGACCCGCTGGCCGGCCACCTCCCGGCCGCCGACCCGCCACGACACCGCCCACACCCCCGACCGCCGCGGCACCTTCGGCGGGGCGGCCGTGACGACCGCTTCGCGGGCGGCGAGCTGGGAGCTGCTGAGCGGGACCGGGACCTCGTGCTCGGCCCCCCGGTCGGACCGGAACACGACCTTCAGCCCGAGGTCGGCGACCGGGGCCAGCGGGGTCGGGCTCTGGAGGACGCACGACGCCACCAGCCCCCGGCACTGGGCGGCCACGAACGTCCGGGCGGCGACCGTCTGCCCGCCCAGGCGGACCGCGACGGTCGGCAGGGCCAGCCGCAGCCCGGCCAGGAACTCGTCGGCGGTCAGCACCGGGACCGCCACCCGGGCCAGCAGGTGGTGCTTCCAGAGCAGCTCGCCGGCGGCCGACGCGGCCGGGACGGGCAGGCGGAACAGGAGCCGGTGGCGGTCGTCGGCCTCGGCCCGTAGCGCCTCGGGCGGGACCGGGTCGCGGCCGGGCAGCCGGAGGGCGAAGTCGGCCTTCCGCCGGGCCGCCGGTGGGAGCCGGGCCAGGACCTCGACGACCACCGCGTCCGCGTTCCACGGGACCGGCAGGTCGTACAGGGTCAGCCCGGCCTTCTCGTACCGGGTGACGACGGCCTGGCCGTGCGGCCGGGTGCGGGAGAGGGGCAACACGTCAGTGGCCACCCAGTCGAGCCAGCGCCTGATCCACGGCCACATCGAGGTCCTCCCCGGCCGCCGGGGCCGGAGCCGACGAGCAGACGAGACACCCCGGGGACTTCTCGACCCGCAGCCGGTACGGCCGGAACGCCCCGTCGAACACCCCCGGGACCGCCGCCAGGGTGAACAGCAGGCTGGTGAAGTCGTCCGGGGACCTCACCCCCGGGGTCGTTCAACATCCCGAGCGTCACCACCGCGTGCAGGCCGGCGATCACCCCGATGCTCGCCTTGCTGGCCGGGATGGTCGCCTCGGCGACCGGGCCGCCGGGGGCCGAGTAGTCCGGGGCCGGGCCGGCCGGCTGCTCGGTCACGGTCCGTTGCAGGTGACTCGCCACGCACCCGTAGCACGGGCCGCCGGGGGTGAACCGATGCACCCACCCGCCGATCCCGCCGCTGAGCACCTCGCCGAGCGTCCACGGCTTGCCGGACGCCCGCATCAGGGCGTCGAAGGCGTACTTGGCCGGCTCGTTGTCCACCGCACAGACGCCGACATCGCATTCCGCCGCCAGCCGGGCGAACGTGTCGGTCAGCTTCGGGTCGGTCAGGTCGGCGGCCACCGTCTCGACCTGCACGTCCGGCCTCCGCTCGCGGACCCACTCGGCCGCCAGCTCCGCCTTCATCCGGCCGACCGCCGCCAGCCCGAATAGGTGGCGGTGGACGTTGTGGGCCTTGTACACGTCCGGCTCGACCAGCGTGACCCGGCGGACCCGCGGGTCCCGGGCGACGAGGTCGAGGACGACGATCCCGCCGCTGCCGGCGCCGACCTGGAAAACATGAGACATAAGGAACAAGGAAAAAGGAAGAAGGAACACCAGAAGAGGTTCGGGCGACTCCGCCTTCTTCCTTCTGCCTTGTTCCTTGTTACTTCGCCTCCGGTAATGGCCACTCCCCGGTGTCGTGCCAGACCTCGTAGCAGGCCAGCCACCGCCAGGCCGCCTGGACGGCGAACACGCAGGTGAACCGGGCCGGGTCCCACCGGCTGGCCGCCCGGGTCGACCCCTGCCGCCACAGGCACAACGTCTGCCCTTCCAGCAGGTGCGGGCAGTGCTTCAAGGGCGTCACCACCCGCGTCTCGGGCGGGACGGTCGGGTAGCTGGAGAGCAGCCGCGTCTCCAGCCGGTACGGGTTGTGACACGGCTTGAGCTGGTAGCTCAACACGAGGGCCCCGCCGACCCGGGCCAGGGTGATCTTGAACCCCGGGTCGCGGCCCTCGTTGTACTTCTCGATCGCCGGCACCTCGACGGACAACAGCCGCCGCTTGCCGAACTCGGTGTCCAACAACCCCATTGGCGGAGTTTCGAGTTTGAAGTTTCGAGTTCAGAGCCCGACCCCGCCGGGTCACTCGAAACTCTGAACTCGAAACTCGAAACTTCCTAATAGTGGCACGGGACGGACTTGATGGCGTTGATGACCTCCTCGTCCGGGACCTCCTCGGCGGCCCCGGCGAAGCCGGTGTCCCGCCGGTCCATCAGGAGGGCCAGGCCGCGGTCGGCGTTGCCCCGCAGGGCGGTCACGAGCTGACGGCGTTCGGTCTCGTTCAGCGGGCGGAAGTCCATAGAGCGGTCCTCCAGCACGGGCGATCGGACGGGCGGGTCGACGGCCCGCGAGTCGGGCCATCGGTCGGGCGGCGCCGGGCCGGCGCCGTGTCTCGGGTCGTGGGCCGTCACCCCCGGGCGGCCAGTTCCGCCAGCAGGAGGTACAGGCCCTGGTCCGGCGGGGCGTCGGGCAGGTCCACCCGGAACGCCTCCCCGCCGGCCTCGTAGTAGTACCGCACCTCCTTGCCGTCGGCGGCCACCACCACCCGGGCGGCGGCCCCGGCCTCGGCCAACCCCACCGTCAGCGTCAGGGCCGGGCCGTCGGCCACCGCGAACCGGGCCCGGGCCTGCTGCCGGGCCAGCCGCTCCAGCCGCTCGGCGTGGGCCTCGACCGCCCCCCACACCGGCCGCAGC
>JAIEQO010000396.1 GCA_019747655.1 Gemmataceae bacterium
CGTCGGCCGTCCGCCACCACCCCGCCGCGCCCCCCGCCCCGGCCGCGGCCACCACCGCCCCGTCGGGCGAGAAGGCGACACCCCCGAGCAACCCGGCCGGCCGGAGGAGCGACCGGGCGAGGGTGCCGGCCGGCACGTCCCACAGGTCCAGCCGCCCCTCCACCGTCTGGGTTGCCAGCCACCGCCCGTCGGGGGAGAACCACCCCCGGACCGGGCTCTGGTCCCACCCCGGGCGGACCGCGAACCGGGCCTTCCCGGTCGCCACCTCCCACACCCGGGCCGGCGGGTCCGGGTCGGTGCCGACGGCCGGGTCGCAAGACTGCCAGACGAACAGCAGCTTGCCGTCCGGCGAGAGGTTCGTCTGCACCCCCCGGGCCCGCCCCACGCGGTCGCCCCCGAGCGCCCGGCTGCCGATCCGTCCGACCTCGGCCCCGGTCGCCATGTCCAGGACCGCCAGCTCCACCAGCGCGTCCTTGTCCATCCGGGGGACGACGATCCGCCCGCCGTCGGCCGAGAGCGACACCCCGGCGAGGGGTTGACCCTTCGTCGCGAGCAGGACCTTCCCGGTGTCCAACTCCCGGACCGTCAGCCCGTCGAACGCGCTCACGGCCACCCGCTTCCCGTCGGCCGACAACGCCAGGTGCCCGCCGCTCAGGAGCGGGCCGTCCGGCCCGAGCCGCCGGCCGGACGGGAGTTCGTACCGGGCCAGGCCGCCGTACCCCTGGGCCAGGGCGGTGGTGTAGTCGGGCGGCAGGGGCTGGAACTGGTCGAGGACGGAGAACACCGCCCGGGCCGTGCCGAGCCGGGCGACGGCCCCGGGGGGGAGCGGGTCGCCGAACGGGTCGGTCTTCGGGTCGGCCGCCGGGGCGACCCCGGGGAGGAGCGCGAGGACGAATGGGACCGTCGGCCGGAGGCGGGGCATCGGGCTCTCGCGGGTTCAGGAACGGAAACCCCACCGCCAAGCTACCGCACGCGGGGGCCGCCAGGAAGGGGCCGCCCCGCGTCCGGGCCGCCTAACCCGAACGGACCCGGGTCCTGGCAACAGCGGCACCCGCCGAGAGGTGACGGCCGGACCGCCTCGGAAAGCCGGGCACTCGCGGCGGCGACCGGCCGCGGGTACGATGTCCGGTGGCGGCATGAACCCTCTCCGGCTCCTCCGTGTCGTGTGGGCCATGACTGCACCCACCCTCCCGCCCGACCACGCGGCTCGGCTGGCCCGGGCCAGGATCGCCCTCGACGGCCTGTCGGTCGGCGACGCCCTCGGCGAGACGTGCTTCAGCCCCGGGAACTTCCACAACCTGATGGACGACCCCCGGGCAACCGTGAAGGGCCCGTGGCCGTGGACCGACGACACGGCGATGGCCCTGGCCATCTACGAGGTCCTGTACCGCCACGGCCACATCGACCAGGACGACCTGGCCCGGACGTTCGCCGCCCGGTTCCGGGCCGAGCCGTTCCGCGGGTACGGGGCGGGGGCGGTCCGGCTCCTCGGGCAGATCGAGGCCGGGGCCGACTGGCGGGCGGCGGCCGACATCCTGTTCAACGGCGGGTCGTTCGGGAACGGGTCGGCGATGCGGATCGCCCCGCTGGCGGGGTACTTCGCCGAGGACGGGTACGAGACGGTGGCCGAGCAGGCGGCCCTGTCGGCGGCGGTGACGCACGCCCACCCGGAGGGGATCGCCGGCGGGGTCGCGGCGGCGGTGGCCGGGGCGTATGCCTGGGTCCACCGCGACCGCCGGTCCGACCCGGCCGTCAAGCGGGGGCTGTTCGACGCGGTGCTGGCCCACACCCCGGCCGGCGACGTGCGGAAGGGGATCGAGCACGCGGCGTCGATCACCCCGGACCTGTCGATCGAGCCGACGGCCCGGCTGCTCGGGAACGGGTCGCGGATCATCTGCCAGGACACGGTGCCGTTCTGCCTGTGGGTGGCGGCCCGGCACCTGGACGACTACGAGAAGGCGGTCGTGAACACGGTCCGGGGCGGCGGGGACATCGACACCAACGCGGCGATCGTCGGCGGGATCGTGGCCCTGGCGGTCGGGCGGGAGGGCGTCCCGGCCGACTGGCTGGCGGACCGCGAGGAGGTGCGGGTATAACCGGCGTCGGTCCGACGATGATTCTTCCGCCCGAATGGGACTTGTCAGGCCGCAAACCGATTCGTCAGCCGAGGGGTGTGTGCGTGGCCTGGAACCATTCCGGCCCGCGGCCCCGGGTCCGGGTTGTCTCGGCGGGCCGTCATCTCGGCTTCGGCCGCGGCGGCGGGGCCACCAGCCTTCCCGCCGGGGGCGAGGCCTTCAGTTCCTCCCGGACGGCCTCGATCGCCTGGTGCAGGAGGAAAGCCCGGAGGGCCGGGTCGGTCTCCTTGTCGGCCGCCGTCAGCCCGGCGTCGATCCGCTTCTGAGCCGCCGGCCGGTGGCCCAGCAATGGCCGGACGGTCCGCAGCGAGCCCTCGTAGAGCCGGTACGCGGCCGGGTAGTCCTTCGCCAGGTTGTACAGGTCGGCCCCGCGGTTGTGGACCTCGCCGAGGGCGTCCCGGACCTGCTTGTCGAACGCGGCCGTCTCCGGCGGTGCGGCCCCGGCCACCCCCGCGACGCACACCACGCCCACGCAGGCGACTAGCCGTCTCATCACGAAGTCTCCGCTGGGGCAACGACCGGTGGCCCGCCCCTGACCCAGGATACGCCCCCGGGGACCACGAACCCCGGTTTTCCCTTCGTCATTGGTGGGTCATTCTTCCTTCGTCATTCCCCAAGAGGGGTTGCAAGCGGCCGTCCGGCCGGCGTACCATGCCGCCCGACCTTCCTCGCCCCGCACGGACGCGGACCCGTGGCCGACAAGCTGTCCCAGCAGATCGCCGACGCCCTCGGCCGGGCGGCCGCCGCCCCGGACGGGCTGCCGCTGTTCGCCGGGAAGGCCGAGGCCGGGCTGTTCCCGTCTACCGCGGCGGCCAAGCCGGCCGCCCAGAAGTGCCTGGCCGACGGACTGGTCCGGGTGGTGGGCGAGGCGAACGGGAAGGCCGGACGGGAGCGGTACGGGCTGTCCGACGCCGGGTGGGAGTACCTGCTGGCGGCGGTCAACCCGAAGCAGGTGCTGGAGGACTTCGTCCGGGTGCTGGAGGCCCGGCAGGGGGAGGTCGGCGAGCTGCTGGCGTCGGCCCGGCGGATGGCGGACGGGTTGCACGGGCTGCGGGAGGCCGTCGCCCGGGTACTGCCGCAGGTGACCGCCGCCCGGGTGACCACCGATTGGGCGAGCGGTTCTCGAAGCCCCACCCGCCACCTTAACCGACACCATCCTCGCCCGGCTGGCCGACTGGTCGGGTCCGGCCGGGGAGGACTGCCCGCTGCCCGAACTGTACTGCCGGCTCACCGACGCCGACCCGTCGCCCACCATCGGGGCGTTCCACGACGCCCTGCGGGAGCTGCACGCCGCCGGGGCCGTCTACCTGCACCCGTGGACCGGCCCGCTGTACGCCCTGCCGGAGCCGGCCCTGGCCCTCCTGGTGGGTCACGGGGTCGCCTACTACGCCTCGCTCCGAAGGTAAAAGGCAAAAGGAACAAGGCAAACACGGCCCACCCGTCGACGGCCCTTTTTCCTTTTGACTTGTTCCTTTTCCCTTGTCCCGGAGGGACTATGTCCGCCGTCGCCGAGAGCCCGCTGACCGACCGCGCCCGGGACGTGCTCAAGCGGGCCGGGAACCCGTTCCGCAACTACTTCGCCCGCAACCCGGACGACGAGGTGTGCGGCCGCTACCACGTCCCCGAGCTGTTCGCCCCCGAGCGGGACCTGCTCCACGCCATCATCGACCTGTACCGGTACGACCCGACCGCCCACTCGGAGGTGGTCCCGGTCCTCGGGAACAAGGGGGCCGGGAAGACCCACCTCTTGCACTCGATCAAGCACGGGGCCGGCGGCCCGTGGCAGCTCCTCGTCACCCCGGGCGTCTACGGCAAGGACACCGACTTCCTCGAATACCTCCTGTTCCAGATCATCGACACCCTCCTCGGCGGGGGGAGGCAGAAGGGCGTCCGGCCGCTGGCCCACGTCGGCGACCGGCTCGTCCGCCGGCGGCTCGGGGCGGCCCTGCGGGACCTCACCCCGGCCGACAAGGTCGAGCTGTTCCCGCCGCCGGGGCTCGGGAAGTGGGCCCGGCGGCTCGGGCTCGGCGGCCAGCAGGCCCACGACCGGGCCGAGTGGCTGGCCGACGCCCTCGGCGGCACGGCCGACCTCGGCCGGCAACCCGCCCCGCTGCCCCAGGCCCTGGCCGAGGCCGGGCTGACCCCGCAGCAGGCGTTCGACCTGCTGGCCGCCCACGTCGCCCGGACCGAGGCCCACGACACCGCCGGGCAGATGCGGCGGCACGTCCTGGCCGGGTTCGCCAAGGCCGCCCTGCTCGGCGACGAGGCCGAGCTGTCGAACTTCCTGACCTACGGGTTCGCCGAGCTGCCGTTCCAGGTCCGGCCGACCCGGGCCGACCTCGTCCTGGCCCTGTTCCAGGTCCTGGCCGGGGTGTTCCGGGACCTGAAGGTGCCGGTGGTGGTGGCCTTCGACCAGCTCGAAGACCTGCTCCTGGCCCGGCGGAGCGACGACGCCCACAAGACGGCCGAGGCGTTCTTCGCCGGGATCGTCCAGGCGATGCACCGGGTCGACGGGCTGTGCTTCCTGATCTTCGCCGAGCGGGGGCTGTGGAACCGGTTCGTCCCGAGCCTGGACGGGTACATCCAGGACCGGCTGAACAACCCGGTCCACGTGCCCCGGCACGGGACGGTCAAGGCCCTGCGGCTGGAGGCCCCGGCCCCGGAGCTGGTCCGGCGGGTGGTCGAGGCCCGGCTGAGGCCGGTGCTGGACGAGCTGCCCGAGGGCGAGCCGGTGGCGGACATCACCCCGTTCGCCGAGGAGCAGGTGGTCCGGGTGGCCGCCACCGAGCCGACCCTGCGGGACATGCTCCAGCAGTTCCGCCACCTGTTCGACCACGTCGTCTACGGCCCGGACGACTTCGACCAGGGGCGGGGGGCGAGGGGCCACGGGTCGGTCCGGACGATGCCGGCCGACGCGGAGGAGACCACGACCCCCGTGAACCGGATCGCCGGCATCGACGCCGAGACTCCGGGGGTTGACACCCCCGGCTCGCCCGGCAATCGGGTCGCCGCCCTGCTCGGGCCGGCCCTCGACCCGGCCCCGGCCATGACGTTCAAGTCGGTCGAGATCGTCCAACTCCCGCCGGCCGCCCCGCCCGAGCCGGCCACCCCGGTCCTGGCGGCCCCGGGGGTGCCGCCGGCCGCCCACTTTCCGTCCCCGCCGGCGGCCGAAGCCCCCGCCCCCGACGTGGCGGGTCCACTTCCGCCGGTGACGGCCGCCCTCACCCACGCCGGGCTGGTCGAGCTGTGGCAGCAGGAGCAGCGGGCGGCCCGGCGGAAGCTCGAACCCGAGGGGGCCCTGACCGGGGCCACCCGCGAACTCCAGGCCGGGCTCGGGGCGTTCCTGGCCGTCTGCCACGAGCACGGGGTCAAGGTCGGGCCGTGGCGGCTGTCGCACGTCGTCCCCGAGTGGGGCTTCGGCGACCACCCGACCTACGGGGTCGTCACCCTGGCCCACTGGGCGTGCAAGGACGGCCAGCCGTGGAAGGTCGGGGTCGGGCTGTTCCTGGCCCGCGGGGCCGGCAAGCCGAAGGACCTGGAGGTGAAACTCGGGGTCGCCGACGTGCAGCCGGTGATGGTCGACCATCTGATCCTGCTGCGGCCGGAGGACGACCTGGGGCTCTCCGGCAAGAGCAAGACCCTCTGGGCCGAGGCCGAGCGGCGGGGCAAGCACGCCCGGCTCGAACCGGCCTCGCTGGACGGGTTCGCCCAGCTCTACAGCTTCCCGCGGTGGCTGGCCGCGGTCCGCGAGTCGCTGCCGGAGGGGGCCCCGCTGCCGAACCTAGCCGACGTCATCCAGGACCAGTGCGAGAAGCTGCTGGAGCAGGTCTGCATGCCGGTCCAGCAGTGAGACGAGCGAGCCGGCCCGGGCTCCCGGGCCGGCTCTCATTGGTTCCGGTCGGGTTGCCCACCCCACCCCCGAACCAACCTAACTCGACCGGAAGAAACACCATCAGACCGACCGCCGGGCCGCCCGTCAGGGGACGGTGAACTGGTCCACCTTCCAAGCTCCGTCCTCCTCGGCGAGGACGACGGTGCAGGTGGTGGCGTTGTTCGGGGCCTGGAGGGTCGTCTGGAGCCGGGCCTGCTTCCCGCCCGGCCCCTGGAAGAGCCCGAAGTGGTTCGTCGTCCGGGTGGTGTGCCGGGTCAGCGTCTCGTGCCGGGCGACGAACGCGGCGAACTGGTCCGGCGTCTGCCCGGCCCGGAACCGGGCGGTCGTGGCTTGGTATGCTTCGTCCACTTTTCCTTGTTTCAGCCGGTCGAGGAACCCGTCGGCCGCGGCCGTGGCCGCCGGCAGGTCGGCGGTGACGGCCTTGAACCCCCAGAACCCGAACAGCCCGATCAGCCCGGCGCACCCGGCCAAGACCAGACACCCGACCGCCCCGAGGGCGATCCAGACCGGGCGGTTCGACCCCGCCCGCGGCCGGGGCCGCCGACGCCGCGGCCGGTCCCGGCCGTCCCAATCCCGGTCGTCCCGGTCGTCCGGGTCACGGCCGCGGTCGCGGGGGCGGTCGTCGTACCGGTCGTCGTCCCGATCGTCGGTCACGTTTAGGCTCCGCCCGGCGGGTCCCGGGTCCCGGGTCCCGGTATGCTACCCCCGGCGGCCGGGGCCGGCGCCCCTTACCCCGGCCGGGCGGGGCGCTTACCCTGCCCCAATGACCCACGCCGACGCCCTGGCCTTCTGGTACGGGCGGATCAACTACGAGGTCCGGGCGGCCGGCCCCGGCGACCTCAAGCTGGAGCGGATGCGGGCCCTCCTGCGGCTGCTCGGCGACCCGCACGACCGGCTCCGGGTCGTCCACGTCACCGGCACCAAGGGCAAGGGCTCCACCTGCGCCATGCTCGCGGCCGTCCTCCGGGCCGCCGGCTACCGCGTCGGGCTCTTCACCTCGCCCCACCTGGAGCGGGTCGAGGAGCGCATCCAGGTCGACGGCGTGCCGATCACCGCGGCCGAACTCGTCGCCCGGATGGAAGAAGTCGCCCCGGCCGTGCGGGCGTTGGAGGCGGCCGGGCCGGGGCCGACGTTCTTCGAGATCGGAACGGCCCTCGGGTTCCTCCACTTCGTCCGCCGGCGGGTCGATGTCGCGGTCGTCGAGGTCGGGCTGGGCGGGCGGTTCGACAGCACCAACGTCGTCGCCCCGCTGGTGGCGGTCGTCACCTCGGTCGGGCTCGACCACACGGCCCAGCTCGGGAACACGGTCGAGGCGATCGCCTGGGAGAAGGGCGGCATCATCAAGCGGCGGGTGCCGGCCGTCAGCGGGGTGACGGACCCCGGCCCGCGGGACGTGATCCGCAAGGTCGCCGCCGACCTCGGGGCCCCGCTGTGGGAGTTGGGGCGGGACTTCGGGTACGAGTACCGGGCGAGCGGACACGGACCCCACCCCCTAGCCCCCTCCCCCGCGGGGGGAGGGGGGACCGGAGAAAAGACACAGACCCCTCCCCCCGGCCCCCTCCCCTGGGAAGGGAGGGGGAGTAAAGCAGAAGACCTCCTGTCTTCCTCCCCATCTCCCTGGGGGGGAGGGGGCCGGGGGGAGGGGTCTGTATCCGCCACCATCCCGACGCCCCGCGGCACCGGCGTGTACCGGCTCGGCCTGCTCGGCGGGCACCAGGCCCACAACGCGGCCGTCGCCGTGGCCGCCCTCGACCGGCTCCGGGACGCCGGCCTGTCGGCCCCCGACCGGGCGGTTCGGGACGGGCTGGCCGGAGTCCGCTGGCCGGCCCGGGTCGAGCTGGTCGGTCAGAACCCGTGGGTGGTCCTCGACACCGCCCACAACGTCCCGAGCGCCGAGGCCCTGGTCAACACCCTCCGCGAGTCGGTCCCGGCGGCCGGGCGGAAGAGTGTCGTGCTGGCCGTGTCGGCGGACAAGGACGTGCCCGGCATCCTCCGGGCCCTGGCCGGATACTTCGACCACTTCCACCTGACCCGGTATGGGAACAACCCCCGGGGCGTCCCGCCGGGGCGGCTGTCGGAACTGCTCGCGGAGGTGGCCCCCGGGACCGCGGCGACGGTCCACCCGACGGCCGCGGCGGCGTGGCAGGCGGCGCGAGCCGCGGCCGGCCCGGACGACCTGGTGTGCGTCACCGGGTCGGTCTTCCTGGCCGGCGAGTTACGCCCGCACCTGATTCCGCCTACGGCTCAACAGCCGTTTTCCTAACGATTTTTCCGCCTTCGGCCGGACTTTTTCCCCCGATCCGGTTTGCCTCCGGCGGAATCCGTTCTAGGCTCCTTCACTCGCTCGCGCCCATCCGCCCACTTCCGCCGCCGCCAACGGGGCCTCGTCCGCCCCGCCGGGCCGCCGCGCTTCCGTTTCCACCCACGAAGGGGTTTGTTGATGTCGTCGCGCCGCTCCCGCCCGTTCCGCCCGGGGTTCGAGAACCTCGAAGTCCGGGACGTACCGGCCACCCTGTTCGTGTCCACCGCCGGGGCGGACACCAACCCCGGGACGCTGGCCGCCCCGCTGAAGACCGTCCAGGCCGCGTCCAACCGGGCCAACGCCGGGGACGAGATCGTCCTCCGGGGCGGGACCTACGCCGGCGGGGTGCAGTTCTATGACGCCAACCTGACCGTCCGGTCCTACGACGGGGAGTGGGCGGTGATCGCCGCCCCGACGGACAACGTGAACGTGTCGGCCTCCGTCTGGGTCCGGGAATACGCCGACAACCTGACCCTCCGCCGGCTGGAGGTCAGCGGCGGGTACTACTACGCGGTCAAGACCCAGGGGACGGACGGGCTGACGATCGAGGACTCCCGGCTGCACGACAGCGGCCGGGACGTGATCAAGCTCGACCCCGGGAGCGACGGGGCGACCATCCAGCGGTCGACGATCTACAACTCCGGCCGGCGGGACCCGAGCAACGCCGAGGGGATCGACAACACCAACGCCGACCGGATGGTGGTCCGGGACAACTACCTCTACAACATCGCCACCACCGGCATCTACCCGAAGGGCGGGGCGACCGACAGCCTGATCGAGCGGAACCTGATCCGGGGGGCGAACATCGGGGTGGCGGTCGGGTTCTACACCGACGCCGAGTGGATGGACCCGGCGGCCAACCCGGGGTACTACGAGAGCATCCGGTCGGTGGTCCGGAACAACGTGATCGTCGACACCCGGTACGCCGGGATCGGGCTGTGGGCGTCGCTCGACTCGCGGGTGTACAACAACACCCTGGTGAACGTCGCCCAGACGGCCCAGGCCGGCATCCTGTTCGACCGGGCCGACCACTGGGTCGGCGGGCAGACGGTCTGGCAGCTGAACCGGAACGCGGCGGTGGTGAACAACGTCGTGTCGATCTCCGGGACGGGCGGCCGGCCGGTGGTCGAGCTGCGGCCCGGGAGCGTGGCCGCCGGCACCCTGACCCTGGGGAACAACGTGTACTACCGGCCGGGCGGGGTCGGCCAGTACCGGGACGGGAATGCCGGGACGGTGGTCCTCGGGCTGGCCGCCTGGCAGTCCCGGATGGGCGACGTCGGCAGCCGGGAGGCCGACCCGCGGCTGGACGCCGGGTTCCACCTGCTGCCGGGCAGCCCGGCGGTGAACGCCGGCCGGGTCGTCGCCGGGCTGGCCGACGACTACGACCGGAACGCCCGGACCGGGACCCCGGACGCGGGGC
>JAIEQO010000462.1 GCA_019747655.1 Gemmataceae bacterium
TCAGGAGAAGGAGGGCAAGGCCACGTTCTACCTGAACCTCGTCAAGGAGCCGCTCGAGTAGGCCACCGGACACCGGCCCGACGACCTGATGCCCCCAGCCGGTCGGCCCGTCAGGAGTGTATGACGGTCGCCTTCTCCCGCAGGACCTGCTGCACCTCCTCCAGCCGCCACCCGATCCACAGCACGTTCGGCAGCCGGATCTCCTCCTTGTTGGCGACGTGGATGATCAGGTCGCCGGAGAAGAACCCCAGGATCCAGTGGCGGAACAGGTCGTCCCGTTGCTTCTCGAAGTTGACGCTCTCGGCCGGGAAGTTCCGGACGCTCGCCCCGATGTGCTCGCACACCTGGATCTGCCCCGGGGTGACGATCATGTACGTCCGCTGGTCGAAGATGAACACCGACACGATCCACAGGACCAGGACGGTCACGGCGAAGAACAGGTACCCGGCCATGTTGATGTAGATGTGCAGGTTGCCGAACGCCGACAGCAGGTCCTCCCAGACGTTGAACACGCTGAACACCAGGGCCAGGACGACGAACAACAGCAGCACCAGGAACGACCACAGCCCGCGGAGCGGGACGTTGGTGATGACGATCGTCAGGATCAGGACGACGCAGAACAGCGGCCCCATCCACGCCTTCTCGGACACCCGGGTGCGGAACGTCGGCTGCTCCTTCTTGCCGGTCGCTTCGATCGCCCGGTCGAGCGACTTCGTCTGGTGCTTCGCGTCCCCGGGGACGGTCAGGACGTACTGCGTGCTGTCCTTCGGGGCCGCCGTCGTGTCGTACCGGAGTTCGGCGTCGGCCGGGATGACCGCCAGCCGGTGGTTCTCGACCAGGGTGATGAGGGCCAGCACGAACCCGAGGGCCCAGATCGGCCACCAGTAGAAGATCGGCGAGTGGCTGACCAGCTTGATCTCCCGCGGGCTGCGGGGGCCGGCCGGCGGGTACAGCCCGGACGCCGCCGGGGCCGGCGGCGGGTTGGTCGTCGTGGTCGACATGGGTGCGGGCTCGCTCCGGGGTAGCGGGGGACGGCCCGGGCGGTGCGGCCCGGGGTCTTGCCGGGTGATTCGGCCGGGGCCGGCCGACCTTTTGGCGGACGCGCGAGTCAGGCTACCCCACAACCCCCGCCCGGACAAGCCCGTACCCGGCCCCGGGCCGGCGTTTACCCCTTCTCCGGCACCTCCAACTGGACCCGATCCCCGTCCCGGTGGACCGGGTAGCAGCCGGTCTTCACCTTCGGGTTGTCGGCCCACGCCCCGTCGGCCAGCCGGAACCGCCAGTAGTGCCACGGGCAGGTGACCACCCCGTCCTCGACGTGCCCGCCGGACAACGACGCCCCCATGTGCGGGCACAGGTCGTCGATGGCGTAGAACTCCCCGCCCACCCGGAACACGGCCACGTCCTTGCCGCCGACCGTGACCACCGCCGCCTCCCCTTCCGGGAAGTCGTTCACCGTGCCGATTGCGATTCGCTGACCCACCGCTGGCCCCCCGATGTCCGCCGGGTCCGCGACGGGATATTGTACCTACCCGGGAGCGCGGGCGTCCCGCCCGCTCCGGATGCGGGCGGGACGCCCGCGCTCCCAGGAGCCCCGCCCGTGCTCGAAGTCGAAGCCAAGTACCGGGTGCCGGCCGGGTTCGCCCTGCCGCCCGACCTCGCCGCCACCCCAGCACCCGCCGAGCGGCACGAGGACCACTACCTGGCCGCCCCGGACCGGGACCTCAAGGCGACCGGCGAGGCGTTCCGGCTCCGCCGGGTGAACGGCCGGAACTTCCTGACCTACAAGGGGCCGAAGCACCCCGGTGCGGTCAAGACCCGGACCGAGATCGAGGTCCCCATCGGGGCCGGCGCGGAGGACCCGGCCGACGCCCTGCGGCTCCTGGGCTGCCTCGGCTACCGGCCGGTGGCGGTGGTCCGCAAGACCCGCCGGCCGTTCGCGGTCGAGGTCGACGGCTGGCCGGTGACGGTCTGCCTGGACGAGGTCGACGGGCTCGGGCCGTTCGTCGAGGTCGAGGTGCTGGCCGACGAGGGCCGGGCGGACGAGGCCCAGGCCGTCGTCCGGGCGGTGGCCGCCGACCTCGGGCTGACCGACCTGGAACCGCGGTCGTACCTGACGCTGGTGCTGGCCGAGGGTCCGTCCCGCCGCCCCGAAGGGGCGTCCGGGAATAGCCCGGGGTGACAACCCCGGGTTCCCGGTCGAACCGAGAACCCGTAGCCCCGAGGGGGCGACCCGTTCCCCGATGGCGGGTCGCCCCCTCGGGGCTACGAACACATTCGCCCGCCGAGCCCGGGGCTATTCCCGGACGCCCCTTCGGGGCGGCAGAAGGCCCGACCGGATCGCTCATGACCCCCTTCGTCCCCACCGTCGCCGAGGTCCGGGCCGCGACCGCGGCCGCCCGCCGCCACGGCCTCACGGTCGGCCTCGTGCCGACGATGGGGGCCCTGCACGCCGGCCACGCCGCCCTGATCCGGGCCGCCCGGGAGCGGCACGGGGCGAAGTTCGTGGTCGTTTCGATCTTCGTCAACCCCACCCAGTTCGGCCCGCACGAGGACTTCGCCAAGTACCCGCGGACGCTCGACGCCGACCGGCAGGTCTGTGCCGACGCCGGGGCCGACCTGATCTGGGCGCCCACCGCCGCCGACATGTACCCCCCCGGGTTCTCCACGTTCGTGGAAGTAACGGGCCTCCAGGACATCCTCGAAGGGGCCAGCCGGCCGGGCCACTTCCGCGGCGTCTGTACCGTCGTGGCGAAACTCCTGTTGGCCGTCGGCCCCGACCTCGCCGTGTTCGGGGCGAAGGACTACCAACAGGCCGCGATCGTCCGGCGGATGGTCCGCGACCTGAACATCCCGGCCGACATCCGGGTCGAGCCGACCGTCCGCGAGCCGGACGGGCTGGCCCGCAGCTCCCGCAACCGCTACCTGTCGGCCGAGCAGCGGGCCGCCGCCCCGGGCATCTACCGGGCCCTCGTCGCAGTCCGCGACCGAGCCGCGTCGGGCGAGCGGGCCATCGGCGTGTTCGAATCACGGTTACTCGCCGACCTGGCGGCCATTCCCGGGGCCCGGGTCGACTACGCCCGGGTGATGGACGCCGACACCCTCGGCCCGCTCACGACCCTCGACCGCCCGGCGGCCGCTCTGGCGGCCGTATACTTGGGTAGCACGCGGCTCATCGACAACCTCGTACTCGCGCCGAATGACCAATGACGAATGACCCACCAATGACCAGGTGACGGGCCGGTGGGCGTCGACCGTGCGGACTCCTTGGTCATTGGTGGGTCATTCGTCATTGGTCATTCCGCCATGTCCCACCCCCTGTTCACCCCCGAACTGAAGATCATGCTCGGCGAGGGGAACTCGGCCGGGCTGCGGGAGTTCTGCGAGTCGCTCCACCCGGCGACGGCGGCCGAGGCCCTGGACGACCCGGACTTCACCCCCGAGCAGGTGTGGGAGGCGATCAGCCCGGCCCCGATCCGGGCCCAGGCGTCGATCTTCGAGTACCTGCCCCCGGCCCGGCAGGTCGAGATGGCCGAGAAGGCCCGGCCCCAGGTCGGCCAGCTCATCGGCAAGATGAGCCACGACGACCGCGGCGACCTGATGCGGCGGCTCCCCGGGCGGGTGGCCGAGTCGCTGATGCGGCTGGTCGACGAGGCCGACCGGAAGGACATCGCCGCCCTCGGGCAGTACCCGGCGGGGACGGTCGGCGCCCTGATGACGACCGACTACGCCTGGCTGCCCGGCACCCTGACCGCGGCCGAGGCGATCGACCAGCTCCGCCAGCAGGCCCCGGACAAGGAGACGATCTACTACATCTACGTCCTGGACGAGGCGGCCCGCCGGCCGGACGGCAGCCTGGCCCCCCGCCGGCTGCTCGGGGTGGTGTCGCTGCGGGACCTGATCCTGGCCCCCCGGCACAAGCTGATCCGGGAGCTGATGGAGGGCGAGGTGATCGCCCTGCGGGCCGACGAGGACCAGGAGGCGGTGGCCCGGGTGTTCGCCCGGTACGACCTCCTGGCCGTCCCGGTGGTGGACGACCGGGGCGGGCTGCTCGGGATCGTCACCCACGACGACGTGCTCGACGTGGTCCAGGCGGAGGCGACCGAGGACCTCCAGCGGCAGGCCGGGGTCGGCCCGATCGAGGGGAACTACCTGGACGCCGGGTTCGGGACCGTGTGGTGGAACCGGGTCCAGTGGCTGGCCGTGCTGTTCGTCGCCGAGCTGCTGACGTTCACCGCGATGGAGTACTTCGAGGACGCCCTGAAGGCGGTGGTCGTCCTCGCCCTGTTCGTCCCGCTGTGCATCTCGACCGGCGGGAACAGCGGGTCGCAGGCGGCCACCCTGGTGACCCGGGCGATGGCCCTCGGGTACGTCACCCCCCGGGACTGGCGGCGGGTGCTGCGGCGGGAGCTGCTGATGGGGCTGGCCCTCGGCGGGACCCTGGCGGCGATCGGGTTCGCCCGCGGCTACCTGACCCCGACCGAGACCCGGGGCGGGCCGGAAAAGGTGCCGGCCCCGTTCGCCGTCCGGGTCCCGGCCGGGACCGACCTCGTCCCCGACGCCGCCGGGGACGTGGAGGTGGCGGCCGGGACCCCCCGGACGGTCGCCCTCGAGAAGCCGTCCCGGGTTCGGCTGCCGGGGGGCGGCCGGAGCCTGCCGCCGCCGGAGAAGGGGCCGGACGGGTGGACGTACCAGTTCCCGGCCGGGTGCGAGGTCCGGACCGCCCCGGTCGGGCGGTGGGACCTGGGGCGGGTGCTGGGCCTGTCGGTCATGGGCATCTGCCTGTGGGGGACCCTGATCGGGGCGTCGGTCCCGCTGGTGGTCATGCGGCTCGGCGGCGACCCGGCGGTCGCGTCCAGCCCGTTCGTGGCCACCGCCGTCGACGTGACCGGGATCGTCATCTTCTTCTCGATCGCCACCGTCTTCCTGCTTTGACCGCCCCCCGGCCGCACCAAACTCCCCTTCCCGGCCCTAGAATACTGGGCCTGGACCCGTTCGGCGGGGTGGCCCGGTTGGCGGTCGGGGTCGGGGTGGTGGCACTGCTGGGGGGCGGAGCTAGCCGGGGTGAAAGTCCCGGCCGCCCGGGGGGCCCGCCGGGGGTCTCCGCCCCGATCGTCTCAAGGCGCCCAGTAAGACGTACCGGTACTTCCGGTAACATCTCCTCGGAACGACTGGGAGGGACCGGTGAGCACGACACAGGCCCGGCCGGGAACCCGGGTGGACATGCCGGTGGTCGGGATGCACTGCGCCGCCTGCGCCGCCCGGATCGAGCGGGCCCTCGCGGACGCCCCCGGGGTGTCCCAGGCGGCGGTGAACTTCGCCACCGGGCGGGCCACCGTCGCCTACGACCCGGCGGCCACCGACGTCGCGGCACTCCGCGAGGCCGTTCGCGGAGCCGGGTACGACGCCCTGCCACCCGTAGGCGGCCCGGCCCGGCCGGGCGAGCCCGATCCGGAACAGGCCGGGCGGGACGCGGCCCTCCGCCGGCTGCGGCTCCGATTCCTCCTCGCCCTCGTGCTGACCGTCCCGCTCGCCGTCCTCGGGATGGGCGGGCACCTCGTCCCGTCGCTCGCCCCGTACCTGGACTTCCCCGGCCGGCCGTGGGTCGAACTCGCCCTCGCCACCCCCGTGCTGTTCGTGGCCGGGTGGGAGTTCTTCGCCGGGGCGTGGGCGGCCGCCCGCCACCGGGCCGCCGACATGAACACGCTCGTGGCGGTCGGCACCCTGTCGGCTTACGTGTACAGCGTCGTCGCCACCTTCGCCCCGGGGGTGTTCGCCGGGGCCCACGCCGGGCACCCGGCCGCGGTCGCCGTGTACTACGAGGTGGCGGCGGTCATCATCACCCTCATCCTGCTCGGCCGGCTGCTCGAAGCCGGGGCCCGCAGCCGGACCGGCGGGGCCATCCGGGCCCTCATCGGGCTGGCCCCGAAGACGGCCCGGGTCGAGCGAGGCGGGGCCGAGGCGGACGTACCGGTCGCCGAGGTCGTGCCCGGCGACATCGTCCGCGTCCGGCCGGGGGAGAAGATTCCCGTGGACGGCACCGTCCTCGACGGCTCGTCGGCGGTGGACGAGGGCATGCTGACCGGCGAGCCGCTGCCGGTCACCAAGCGGCCGGGCGACCCGGTCATCGGGGCGACGGTGAACACCACCGGATCGTTCCGGATGACGGCCACCAAGGTCGGGGCCGACACCGTCCTTCAACAGATCGTCCGGCTGGTCCGGGAGGCCCAGGGGTCGAAGGCCCCGATCCAGCGGCTGGCGGATGTCGTGGCTGGGTACTTCGTCCCGGCCGTCCTGTGCGTCGCCGTCGCCACCTTCGTCGTCTGGTTCGACCTGTCGCCGCCCGAAACCCGGCTGTCGTTCGCCCTGCTCACCTTCGTCTCGGTGCTCATCATCGCCTGCCCGTGCGCCCTCGGGCTGGCCACCCCGACGGCGGTGATGGTCGGGACCGGCCGGGGGGCCCGGGCGGGCGTCCTCATCAAGGGCGGCGGCCCGCTCGAAACCGCCCACCGGCTGACCACCGTGGTCCTCGACAAGACCGGGACCGTCACCGAGGGGAAGCCGGCCGTCACCGAGGTGTCGCCGGTCGGGATGAGTGCCGACGACCTCCTCCGACTGGCGGCCGGGGCCGAGCGGGGTTCCGAGCATCCGCTCGCCCGGGCGGTGATCGCCGACGCGGAGGCCCGGGGGCTGACCCCGCCCCGGCCCGAGCGGTTCGAGGCAGTCGCCGGGCACGGACTCGATGCCACGGTGGAGGGGAAGCGGGTGCTGGTCGGGAACCGCCGGCTGATGGCCGCCCGGGGCGTCTCACTCGACGGCGCCTCCCTGCCGCCCGAGGCCGGGCGAACCCTTCTCTTCGTGGCGGTAGAAGGGGCGTTCGCGGGCACTATCGCCGTCGCCGACCCGGTCAAGCCGACCTCGAAGGCGGCGGTCGAGCGGCTGCACCGGATGGGCCTCGAACTCGTCCTCCTGACCGGCGACAACCGGACCACGGCCGAGGCAGTAGCCCGGGAGGTCGGGATCGACCGGGTGGTGGCAGAGGTCCTGCCGGAGGGGAAGGCCGCGGAGGTTGAGAAGCTGCGGGCCGCCGGGAGGGTGGTGGCGATGGTCGGGGACGGGATCAACGACGCCCCGGCGCTCGCGGCTGCCGATGTCGGGGTCGCCATGGGGACCGGGACCGACGTGGCCATCGAGGCGGCCGGGATCACCCTGGTCAAGGGCGACCTCGGGGGTGTCGCCTCGGCCATCGCCCTGTCCCGGGCGACCATGCGGACGATCCGCCAGAACCTGTTCTTCGCCTTCGCCTACAACGTCCTCGGCATCCCGATCGCGGCCGGCGTCCTCTACCCGCTGACCGGCTGGCTGCTCAGCCCGGTCCTGGCGTCGGCGGCAATGGCCCTGTCGTCGGTCAGCGTGGTGGCCAACGCCTTGCGGCTGAACCGGTTCGACCTCCGGCGGGGGGCGTGACGATGGACGCGGCGCAGGTCGGAGTGACGGCCGGCGGGGCGGCGACGATCGGGCTCATCCTGTGGTTCTTCTTCGGCCCGAGAACGGCCGCGGCCGCCCACGAGGGGACGGCCGGCGTGCAGGAGGTCGAGGTCCGGGTGCGGGGCGGGTACACGCCCGACCGGATCGAGGTCCGGCGGGGCCGGCCGGTCCGGCTGTCGTTCGTCCGGGACGAGTCGAGCCCGTGTACCGAACAGGTCGTCCTCGGCGACTTCGGGATCGTCCGGACGCTGCCCCAGGGTGTGCGGGTCGATGTCGAGTTCACCCCCGAGGCGGCGGGCGAGTACCCCTTCCACTGCGCCATGAACATGGCCCGGGGCACCCTGGTCGTCCGGGCCTGACCGCGGGTTGACGCGGGGACCGGGAGCGGCTATCCACCGACCTCCCACGAACCCCGAGGATCGGTCATGACCCGCCGGGCCACGCTCGGGCTGGCGGCCGCGCTCGGCATCCCCCCGACCGTGGGCGGGTGCGCGACCGACGGCGAGTGGACGGTCGAGAAGGTCCTCGGGTGGGACGACCCGATCGACCGTAAGCCGCCGAAGGTCACGGCCGCGTCGCTGGCCACCGCCGAGCGGGTCGAGACGCTCGGCCGGCGGGTCATCGCCCAGAACACGTTCACCGGCCTCGACCCGCTCTTCCACACCGTCGGCAAGTCCGAGCCGATCCTGTTCCACCGCGGCACGGCCGAGCTGTTCGTCAGCGACGGGCTGGTCAAGCGCTGCAAGACCGACGGGGAGTTGGCCGCCGTCCTGTGTTCGGAACTCGCGGTGATGATGGCCGAGAAGCAGGCCGCGGCCGCGACCGGCCGGGACAGTGACGGCATCCCGGACATCCGGCCGGCCACTGCCGGCACCGAGGTCGGGACATCCGGGCGAGCCACCCCAAACAAGGCACCCCCAGCCGACCCGACGGCCCTGGCCCGCGACCTGCTCCGCGGGGCCGGGTTCGACCCGGCCGAACTCGACCGCGTCCAGCCGGTGCTCGCCGCCGTCGACCGCCGCGGGGCGGTGGAGAAGCAACTGGCCGGGTCGGCGGTCGCCCCGACCTGGCAGAAGTAGGGCATTTCTCGGCACCCGACTTGCCCGGGCGGGGCGGGCGGGTACTTTTTAAATCACCTTTACGAAGTCCCCCGTTCCCCCTCCCCGGGCGGTGCGTCATGTCGCGGTGTGCGCGTTTCGGGCTGGTGGCCGCGGTCGCGGCCGGGCTGGTCGCGGTGCCGGCGTGCGGGTCGAAGTCGGGCGGCGGCCGGCCGAAGATCGCCGTCGTCACCAACTGCACCGACCCGTTCTGGGACCTGTGCGAGGCCGGGGCCAACAAGGCCGCGCAGGAGGAGAACGTCGACCTCCTGTTCCGGCAGCCGGAGGCCCTGGACGCCTCCAAGCAGATGCCGATCGTCGACTCGTTCGTCGAACAGGGCGTCAACGGGCTGGCCATCAGCGTCATCAACCCGAAGCTCCAGAAGAAGGACCTGACCCGGATCGCGGCCGAAATCCCGCTGATCACGATGGACAACGACGCCGACAAGGAGACCGGCCGGCTCTGCTACGTCGGGGTCGACAACAAGGAGGCCGGCAAGGCGGTCGGGCGGCTGGTCAAGCAGGCCCTGCCGAACGGCGGGGTGATCGCCATGTTCATCGGCAGCGACATCTCGGCCAACGGCGCGGCCCGGTCGCAGGGGGTGCTGGACGAGCTGGCCGGGGAGACCGACGCGAAGGGGACGACCGCCACCCGGACGTTCAACGGGAAGGCCGTCAACGGCAAGGAGTACGGCAAGTACTTCCTCGTGGACGGCGAGGTGAAGACCGACGGCGGGCCGGAGAAGAACCCCCAGCAGTACCCGGAGGCCATGATCGGCCGGCTGGCCGGTGTCCCGGACGTGTGCATGATCGGCCTGTACGCCTACAACCCGCCGGCCATCCTGTCGGCGGTCAAGGCCCAGTCGCAGGTCGGGAAGGTGAAGATCGTCGGGTTCGACGAGAACGCGGTCACGCTCAAGGCGATCGCCGCCGGGGAGATCGAGGGGACGGTGGTGCAGGACCCGTTCAACTACGGCTACCAGTCGGTCAAAATCCTGGCCGCCCTGGCCCGGGGTGATAAGTCGAAACTCCTACCCGAGGGGAAGGGGTCGGCGTACCAGGTGGTGACGAAGGACGGCGGCCCGACCCAGACCATCAACGGGTTGGAGATCAAGTTCCCGAAGGCCACCGACTACGAGCAGGCGCTCAAGGACCAGATGGCGTCGGTCAAGAAGTAG
>JAIEQO010000027.1 GCA_019747655.1 Gemmataceae bacterium
CATCCGCTTCTGCATCCCCTCCATGAACTGCTGCTTGGTCAGGATGCCGTTGGGCGGCAGGGGGTCGCCCCGCCGCTCCATCTGGGACTTCAGGAACGGGTTCTGGTTGATGTCGATGCTGTCCTTCCCGGCCCCGCCCATGAAGTTCCAGATCGTCTCCGGGTCGGGCATGCCGCCGCGGCCGCCGAACCCGCCGCCCGGCGGCCCGCCGGGGAACCCACCTCCCCCTCCGGGGAAGCCGCCACCCGGGAAGCCCCCGCCGCCCGGCGGCTGGGCCAGGCCCTCGCCCGACACGAGCAGGACCACCCCGCCGAGCAACGCCGTCGAGCCGAGCCACCGGGACCGCATGGCCGTACCCCCGCCGGGAACACTCCGACCCTGATTGTAGCCTGCCCGGCCGGGCGAGTCACACCCACTTCGCCCGGGTCTCACCCCGCCCTCAGAAACGGGGACGGGGAAAAGCACGGCGGACAAGGGGAATAGGGAAGCGCCGCCCCGGCCGCCCGCTCGACCAGCTTGCCCCGGCCGTCCGCCTTTTGCCCGCCGCGGCCGCCGGTCCGGTTGTGCGACCCCGGGTCGGTGGCGTACACTGGACGCTACCACTCGCACGGCCCCGAGGACCCGACCGTGTCAACGCCCCTGCTGCTCGAGTTCTTCGACCGGCTGCCGCCCCTGAACCCCGGGGACGACGAGGAGCTGTGGGCGGCCGGGGCCCAGGCGGCGATCAAGACCTTCCGCTCGGCCGTCCGCAAGCGGTACACCGAGGGGACCCTCCAGCGGCTGTTGCACTCGACCGACCCGCGGACCCGGCGGGCGGCCGTCCTGGCCCTCGGGCTGGTCGGGACGATGGCGTCGAGCGCGGCCCTGGCCGGGCGGCTGGGGGACGACGACCCCTTGGCCCAGCGGTTCGCCGCCGACGCCCTGTGGGAGGTCTGGTTCCGGGGCGGGACCCCGGAGCAGAACTGGCGGCTGCGGCAGGCCACCCGGGCGGGCGACCCGGCCGCCGCCCGGGCCGCCCTGGACGCCCTGGTGGCCGCCGCCCCGGACTACGCCGAGGCGTACAACCAGCGGGCCATCCACTTCTTCAAGCGGGGCGAGTACCCGAAGGCGGTGGCCGACTGCGAGGCCGCCCTGCGGCTCAACCCGCACCACTTCGGGGCCGCCGCCGGGCTCGGCCAGTGCTACCTGAAGCTGAAGAAGCCGAAGGCCGCCCTGCGGGCGTTCCGCCAGGCCCTGGCCATCAACCCGGCCCTCGAACACCTCCACGACACCATCCGGTCGCTCGAAGAGGCGACCGGCCGGGAGTAGTCGCCGCGGACCCGGAGCGGGGACACGGACACGATGACCTTCGCCGCCCACCCCCCGCCCCGGGTCCCGGGTCCCGCGCTCTTGGCCGTGGACTTCGCCACCGTCGGGGCGGTCGTCGCCCTCGTCCTGGTCGGGCTGATCGTCGTCGGGGTGGTCCTCAGCTACTTCTCCGGCCTCGCCCCGGTCGTCAACCGCCACCTCGGCCGGCCGTGGAACCGGGCCACCGTCCTCACCAAGCCGGTCCTGAACTGGGAGCGGGTCAACCTGTACCTGGCACTGGAGGCGCTGCGGGCCGAGACGCCCGGGGCCCGGCCGGTGATCGGGCTGGGGTACTACAACGAGCTGACCGCCGCCCTGGCGGCCAACACCGGCCGGCACGCCCCCCTGGAGTTCACCGTCCGCCCGGTGTCGCTCCGGGAGTCGGCCAAGGTGGTCGTCACCGGGCTGTACCTGCTCCGCCCGCCGGGGCTGGCCCCGTTCGCCGCGCTGCTCTCCCGCACCTCCCTCGACCTGATCGCCCCGACCCCGGCCGACGCCCAGGCGGCCCTCGACCGGGTGCAGGCCGAGGCCCGGGCCCGGAACGTGTTCCGCGGGCAGGTCCTCGTGGTCGAGCAGGCCGGGCCGGCCGGCCCCGCCGGCGAGCCCGACTTCCAAATCCACTTCCACGACCTCCCCCTCGTCCGCCGGGACCAGATCATCCTCCCCGAGGGCGTCCTCCGGGTGGTCGAGCGGAACGTGATCGGGCTGCTCTCCCACGCCGAGACGCTCCGCAAGGCCGGCCGGAGTACCCGCCACGGGGTCCTGTTCCACGGCCCGCCGGGAGTCGGCAAAACGTTGGTGACGAAGTACCTGGCCCGGGCCTGCCCGGACTACACGGTCATCCTGCTGACCGGCCGGCAGTTGCGCCTCGTCCGCGAGTCGTGCGTCCTGGCCCGGCTGCTCCAGCCGTCGCTCGTCGTCATCGAGGACGTGGACCTGATCGCCCTGGACCGGGACCAGAACCCGGACACCACGCTGCTGCACGACCTGATGGACGAGATGGACGGGCTCGGGCCGAAGGCCGAGGTCATCTTCCTACTGACCACCAACCGCCCGCGGCTGTTGGAGAAGGCGCTGGCCGCCCGGCCGGGGCGGGTCGACCAGGCCGTCTACTTCCCGCTCCCGGACCGGGAGGGGCGGGGCCGGCTGTTCGCCCACTTCGTCGCCGGGCTCGACTTGGCCGGGGTGGACCTCGGGCCGCTACTGGACCGGACCGAGGGGGCCAGCCCGGCGTTCATCGAGGAGCTGTTCCGGCGGGCCGCCCTGATGGCCGCCGAGCGGGGGGAGAAGTCGGACCCGTTGAAGGTCACGGCCGCCGACTTCGACGCCGCCGTCCGGGAGCTGGTCGAGTTCGGCGGGGCCCTGACCCAGAACCTGTTGGGCTACCGGAGTGACCCGGACGCCGGCGGCCGGGGGGTCGGGTTCGGTCGGGGCTAACCGGGGAGTTTCGGGTTTCGAGTTTCCAGTTTCGAGTTTACGATGCGGTCGTCCCCGGATCGCGCCCCCCTCGGAGGAGCCGCCGTGTCCACGGTCATCATGCCCGAGCCGGACGAGGTGTACCCCGACTGTGACGGCCAGCCGATCGCGGACCACACCCTTCAGTTCGAGTGGATCGGCACGCTCTGGTGGAACCTGCAAATCCAGTACGCCCATCACCTCGACGTGTTCGTCGCGGCCGACAACCTCATCTACCCCGTCCGCGGGAGCCCGGCGGTCCGCCACGCCCCCGACACCTACATCGCCTTCGGCCGGCCGAAGGGGGACCGCGGCAGCTACAAGGTGTGGGACGAGGGGGGCATCTTCCCACAGGTGGTGTTCGAGGTCTGGTCGCCGCTCAACCGCTACCAGCAGATGGAGGACCGGAAGACCTTCTACGAGCGATACGGGGCGGAGGAGTACTACATCCTCTACCCCTGGGAACCGTGCCACGCCGAGGGATGGACCCGCCGGTCCGAGTCGCTCGCCCGCATCCCGGAGATGGCCGGTTGGGTCAGCCCCCGGCTCGGTGTCCGATTCGAGTTCGGTGAGAACCGGTTGGCGGTGATCGGGCCGGACGGGAAGCCGTTTCTAAGTGTCGCCGACTCGATCGCCGAGGCAAACCGGCTCCGGGACGACAGGGAGAAGGCCGAGTCGGAGCCGGCCGCCGTGGAGGCCGAGCGCGCGGCAGTCCGGGACCGTATCGCGAAATACTCCGCCAAGCTCCGGGAACTCGGGCTCGACCCGGACGCGGTGTAGCCGGCCCGGCCGGCGGCGGCTACAGCAACACCACCGCCCCGGCCCGCACCCCCACGACGCACCCCCATGTCCGCCAGCGAGTCCTACGGCCCGGCCCTGGAGCGGGAGATCTGGCACATCTACCGCGAGTTCTTCGACCTCGCCGAGCGCCGCCGCCGGTGGAACCTCCGGGACGACATCCCCTGGGACAGGTGCAACCCGGCCACCAGCCCGGCCGTGGCCGACGTGGTCGAGTCGTTCTGCGCCGTCGAGCTGTTCCTGCCCGACTACGTCGGCAAGTTCCTCCCGCTGGTCCGGGGCACCCGCGGCCGGGCCTGGTTCGCCGCCAACTGGGGGTACGAGGAGTCGAAGCACTCACTCGCCCTCCAGGAGTGGCTGGTCAAGTCCGGCCACCGGACCGAGGAGCAGATCGAGGAGGTCCAGAGCTGGGCGGTCATCGGCGAGTGGCACCTGCCGACCGACAACGTCCGCGGGCTGGCCTGCTACACGATGGCCCAGGAGCTGGCCACCTGGCTCCACTACCGGAACCTGCGGAAGACCCTCAACGGCTCCGACCCGGCCCTGGACAAGGTCCTCGGCCTGCTGGCGATCGACGAGCGGGCCCACTACGACTTCTACGTCAAGGTCATGCGGC
The DNA here is from genome assembly GCA_019747655.1 of Gemmataceae bacterium. Taxonomy (GTDB): domain Bacteria; phylum Planctomycetota; class Planctomycetia; order Gemmatales; family Gemmataceae; genus Urbifossiella. The sequence continues at coordinate 4,217 of JAIEQO010000027.1, forward strand.
TGCACCTGCGGGACGACCGGGAGGGGACGATCGAGCAGGTCCGGCGGGTGCTGAACGGGTTCGCCATGCCGGCCACCCACCTGCTGGCCGACAGCCGCCGGCGGATCGAGGCGGTCCGGTCGATGAACCTCTTCAACGAGGACCTGTTCTACTCGGAGGTAATGCTCCCGATCCTCGACGCCCTGGGGGTCGAGAAGCGGGAGCTGAAGAACCGGGCGGCGCAGAAGAAGAGCCTCCCCGTCCCGTCGGCCTGACCCCGCGTTGCCTCCCGTCACGTCCCGCGGTTGGTCCCTCGGTGCATCCGCCGAGGGCCGCCCCGTGAAGGTCGTCATCCCCGGCGGGTCCGGGCAGGTCGGCGGCACCCTGGCCCGGCACTTCGTCGCGGCCGGCCACGAGGTCGTGGTCCTCAGCCGGTCGCCGGCCCCGGCCCCGTGGAAGGTCGTCCGTTGGGACGGCGGGACGGTCGGCCCGTGGGCGGCCGAACTCGACGGCGCCGACGTGGTCGTCAACCTCGCCGGCCGGAGCGTCAACTGCCGGTACACCCCGGCCAACCGCCGGGCCATCCTCGAATCCCGCATCAGCTCCACCCGTGCCGTCGGGGCGGCCATCGCCCGGGCCACCCGGCCGCCCCGGGTCTGGCTCCAGGCCAGCACCGCGACCATCTACGCCCACACCTTCGACCGCGACAACGACGAGGCCGCCGGCGTCGTCGGCGGCTCGGAGCCGGGCGCCCCGGACACCTGGCGGTTCAGCATCGACGTGGCCACGGCCTGGGAGCGGGCCCTGGCCGAGGCCGACACGCCCCGTACCCGGAAGGTGGCCTTGCGGTCGGTGATGACCATGAGCCCGGACCGGGGCGGGGTGTTCGACGTGCTGCTCGGGCTGGTCCGGCGGGGCCTCGGCGGGCCGGCGGGCGACGGCCGGCAGTTCGTGTCGTGGGTCCACGACCAGGACTTCTGCCGGGCGGTGGATTGGCTGATCGGCCGCGACGACGTGAGCGGCCCCGTGAACGTCTGCTCGCCGCACCCGCTGCCGAACGCGGAGTTCATGCGGGAACTGCGCCGGGCGTGGGGCGTTCGCTTCGGCCTCCCCGCGGCCCGGTGGATGGTGGGCCTCGGGGCGTGGGCCCTGCGGACCGAATCCGAACTCGTGCTCAAGAGCCGGCGGGTAGTTCCGGGCCGGCTGCTCGCCGGCGGGTTCGCCTTCCAGTTCCCGACGTGGCCGGAGGCCGCCCGCGACCTCTGCGGGCGGTGGCGGCTAGCGTAACCCGCCTCAGCCGCGGGCGGCCGGCTCCGGCTCGTCCACGACCCCCGGCTCGATCACCCGCATCGACTTCCACTTCCCGCTCCGGAACCGGAGCCAGAAGCAGACCGACATGGCCATGATGTGGGCGGTGGCGAACGCCCACGCCCAGTACACGTTCCCGTCGAACTGGACCACCAGGAACGTCGGGATCACCATCAGCGGCCAGGCCAGGGCGAACGTCACGGCGGTCACGAACCGGGTGTCCCCGGCCCCCCGCAGGGCGAACGCGAACGACAGGTTGACCGCGTCCGCCACCGAGAAGATGGCCACGCACACCAACAGGCCCGGGACGATGGCCGCGATCGCGGCGAACTTCTCCGGGTCCGAGTCCCCCTCGAACATCGCCAGGAGCAGCCCCGGCAATGTGAGGTAGACCAGGGCCACCGTACACATGTACCCGAACGACCACTTCAGCCCGGTGTAGGCGCTCCTCTCGGCCACGTCCGGCCGGTTCTCCCCGAGCCGCTGGCCGACCAGGATGCAGATCGCCTGCCCGAGGCCCATCATCGGCAGGAAGGCGATCATGTTCAGCCGGACGGTCAGCGTCGTCGCCCCCAGGGCGGCCGCCCCGAGCCGGCCGACCAACTGCGTGAACAGGTGGAACACCAGCACGTCCAGGAACACCTGCATCCCGGCCGGGCCGCCGTACTTCATCAGCCGGTCGAACAGCTCCCGCTCGAACCGCCACCCGGCCAGGGTGTTGAACTGGGCCCGGTACTTCCTGCCCAGGAACAGCCCGAGCCCGAGCAGGGCACTGGCCCAGCTCCCGGCCACCGTCGCCCACCCGGCCCCCTCGATGCCCATCTCCGGGAACCCGAGCCGGCCGAAGATCAGCACCAGGGCCAGGGCGATGTTCACCGCCGTCCCGAACCCCTCGATCCCGAGGACCGTCCAGGTCTGGCTGCGGCCGGAGAAGAACCCGTTGACCGCGTGCATGATGAGCATCGGCAGGGCGGCGAACGCCAGGCAGTGGAGGTAGGCGGTTTCGAGCGGTTGAATCTCCGCCGGGTGCCCGCCGAGGGAGATCAGGAACGGGGCGGCCGGGGCGACCAGCATGAACACGAGCCCGGCTGCGACCCCGAAGTAGATGCCCTGCCAGACGGCCGGGCCGACCCGGTGCGGCCGGCCGGCCCCGGTGTACTGGGCCACGAATGTCGACGTGTATCCAGCGGTGACGGACAGGAACCCGAACCCCAGCCAGTACCACATGACCGCCGGGAACGAGGCGGTCATCTCGTCCTTGTTGTGCCACGACAGGAGCAGGGTGTCGACGAACACCTGCACCGTCATGAAACTCTGGCTGAGGATCAGCGGCAGGGCCAGCCCGAGCAGCTCGCGGCTGCCGCCGTGCGGGACGTTCTGGTCGGGCGGGGGGACGGTCGGCGGGTGGGCGGCCAGCTCGGGGGCGATGGCCGGGTCGGCGGGCGGGATCAGGGCGTCCGTGCCGTCGGAGGGGGCTTCCAGCTTCTGCATAACCACGCTCCGCGTTACCGGTTCGACAGCCAGGAGACGCCGGCCGGCGGCTGGGTTCGGGTGGTTTTCGGGACCCCCCCTCCCCCCTGCTTTTTTGCGTCCGGCCACCCGATCCACCGAACCCACAATCAGCTAACGACTTCCGTGTGACTCGACCCGTCGTCGCCGGCGACCACCCGGTCACGGTCGGTGCCGATTTTTGACACAACCTGCCGGCCAGCCTGACCTTCCGCCGGCACCCCACCGTTACCGTATCCGGTCACGGTCGACCACCTTCCTGTCCGTCCCCGGTCCGGATCGCCCTCGGGGCAATAGTATACAATATGACACTTAATGATCCTGGTGTCAACCGCGGGTGGCGGGGACCCTGCGGCCCTCCGGCGGTCATTTCACCAACCACAGGAGGATACCGCCGACGGTGCGCCCGGGAAGGTCCGTAGGTGGGAGGAGATCAAGACAGCCGCACGATGGACGCAGAAGAAGACACGATTAAAACCGAGAATGGAATTAGACAGTAAATTCTTGGTCTTGATCGTGCCTTCTTCCGCGTCCATCGTGCGGCTTCGGTTGTCGGCGCGACCCCTACTTCACCAGCCACTCGACGACCTTGAGGTCGTCCAGCTTGTCGGCCGAGCGGGAGAGCTTGTCGGCCGCCCCGGCGGCCGCGTAGGCGGCCAGGGGGAGCTTGCCGGTGCCGGTCCCGGCGTGGTTGTGGACGAGCACCGCGCCCGGGGCGCACAGGGCCAGGAACGCCCCCAACCCGCCGTACTTGACCGCCCCGGGGAGCATCATCGGGTCGGCCGGGTCCTTCACGTCCTCGAACCGGAACCGGTTCAGGTCGGCCGCCACCTTCGTCACCTTGTCCCCGGCCAACGCCTTCGCCAGCACCGCCACCGGCCCCATCTCGCCCCAGCCGACCACCCGGACCACCCGGATGCGGAAGTCGGCCACCGACCCGGCGATGACCGTCAGCGCGTCGCGGACCCGGTCTGCGAAGAGCGGGCGGTTGTACCCGTAGGTGTACCCGGCGTACTTCGGGTCGACCGCCCGGGGCCTGGTCGGGGCCATCTCGCCCGTCCCGAGCAGGTCCGGGGCGGCCACCGCGAACCCGGCCGCCAGCAGCGCCGCGACCGCCGGGGCCGGCTTCCGGCCGTCGAACAGGCTGGCCTTGCCGGCCGGGTGCAGCCAGACGACGACCTTGTCCCCGTCGACCGGGTCGGGGAGCGCGGACAGCACCGGCAGCCCGTCCCCGGTCCCCGGCCGGCGGACCACCGACCGGAGGACGTTGGTGCTTCCGATGCGACCGGACGACGGGTCGGCCGGTGCCACCTCCACCTCCGCCCGGGCCGGCAGCCCGCCGACCATCGCCCGCAGTCCGGCCCCGATCACCCGCCGGAACTCCTTCAGACTCGCGGCGTCGGTCGGCGTCAGCTTCGTCATCTGGGCGTCGGACGCCTTCGCCAGCGCCACCCCGAGGCCCTTCGCGTCCAGCTCGTCCTTCGGCCGGGGGTGGTCGGCGTCGTACACCCGCAGCTTCGCCGGCGGGGTCGGCTCGTAGGCCGCCTCGGCGACGGCCCCGTCCTTCCCCTGAAGATGCTTGCGGAACCACTCGTACATGAACTGCCGGGCGTGGACGTTGTACTGGTGGCCGTATTCGAGCCACGCCTTCGCGGCGACCTTATCCTCGGCGTCGTACAGCCCGTACAGCCGCTTCAGCTCGGGCAGGCCCTTGGTCATGAACTCCTTGGTCCAGTCGTTGGCACAGGAGAACGCCTGCGGCTTCGGGGCGAACAGGGCCGCGATCTCGACGTTCCCGGTGCCGACCCGCAGGAGCGAGGCGTTCTCGCAGACGCACCCGCCCTGCATCGCGGTCGAGACCATGACGGCCGGGAAGGCGGCCGCGAGGCGATCGTCGAGGGCCGCCGTGATGAAGGTCTGCGTGCCGCCGCCGCTGGCCCCGGTCATGCCGATGCGGGCCGGGTCCACGTCCGGCAGCGACAGGAGGAAGTCGACGGCCCGGAGGCTGTTCCAGGTCTGCAGGCCCATCGCGCTGACGAGCCGCAGCTCGTCGGCGGCGGTGCCGAACCCGGCAACGTGGGGCAGGGCGGTGCTGTCGCCGACGCCGACCATGTCGTACTGGAACACGACGAACCCGAGCCGGGCCAGGGTGACCGGGATGGCCTGCATGAAGAACCGGCCGCGGGCCAGGTCCGGCTCGCCCTTCGAGGCGACGCTCTCGGCGGCGGCCTTCTCCCCGGCGTCGTGCAGCCGGCCGTTCTGCCAGTGCCCGTGGGCGAACAGCACGCCGGGGAGTTTTCCCGTCTCGGGGGGCTGACGCCCCCCGCTCGCCAGCGGTCGGTAGAGGTTGCCGGATACGTAGTGCCCGGGGGTCGAGGCGAAGAAGACCTTCTCGATGGTGTAGCCGTCGCGCTCGGCCTTGCCGTGAATCACCGGGTTGAGCGGCGTCTTCTCCGGCAGCGGCCAGAGCCCGTTGGCCACCAGGAGTTGCTCCCGCAGCTCCTGCCGCCGGGCCTCCCACTCGGCCTTCGTCTTGGGCACGACGAACGGGGCGTAGTCGTCGAGCGTGCGGGGCGGCCCGAGCCGGGCGTCGGCCGGCTTCTTCCCGCCGGTGAACACCTTCGTCGGGTCGTCGTCCGCGGCGGCGAGCGCGGGGCGGAAGCCACCGGAGGCGAGGGAGACCAGCGGCAGGGCGAGGGCGTCGCGGCGGGAGAGCATGGGACGGGCTCCGGCGGTTCGGTGAGCGGCGCGG
>JAIEQO010000656.1 GCA_019747655.1 Gemmataceae bacterium
GGGACCGGCGGGCCGCCCCCGCCCCCCGCCCGGCGGCCGCCGCCCGGCTCGGGCTGGTCCAGCTCGAGGACCGGGTCGTCCCGGACGGGGGGCGGCCGCTGCCCCTGCCGGTCGGGTACTTCGGGGGCGGGGCGGGCCCCCGGTCGTCCGGGCCTACGACCTGGAGCACGGGACGCTCAACTTCGAGCGGGCGGTGTACGACCCCGGGTTCACCGGCGGGGTGCGGGTGGCGGTGGCCGACTTCACCCTCGACGGCTTCCCGGACGTGGTGGCGGCCCCGGGGCCGGGGGGCGGCCCGAACGTAAAAATATTAGACGGTAAGACCGGCGACCAAATCCCCGGCCCGCTCGGCAGCTTGTGGGCCTACGAGGAGTCCTTCACCGGCGGGCTGGCGGTGGCCGCCGCGTTCGTCGACGGGGACTCCGTCCCCGACGTCATCACCGCCGCCGGGGAAGGGGGCGGGCCCCGGGTCCGGGTGTTCAGCGGGGCCGACGGGTCGGTCCTGGCCGACTTCTTCGCCTTCGACCCGGACTTCGACGGCGGGGTGTCGGTGGCCGCCGCCGACCTGACCGGCGACCGGAAGGCCGAACTCGCCATCGGGGCCGGGGCCGGCGGGGCCCCGCACGTCAAGGTCTACGACCCGCTGGCCGGGGCGGTGATCCCCGGCCCGCTCGGCAGCTTCTTCGCCTTCGACCCGGCCGCCCGGGGCGGGGTGTCGGTCGGCGCGGACGGCCTCGCGGGTGACCTCGACTCGGACGGGACGTTCGACCTGGCCGTCGGGACCGGCCCCGGGGACCCGCCCCGGGTCCGGGTGTTCAGCGGGGCGACCGGCTCGGCCCTGCTCGACTTCGCCCCGTTCGGGGCCGAGGCGACCGGCGGGGTCCGGGTGGGCCTGTCCTACGCCACCGACGACCCGTTCGCCGACGTGGTGGTCGGCACCGGCCCCGGGCCGGCGGCGACCGTCCGGGTGTTCGACGGGACCAGCGGCCTCCAGCTCCCGCCGCCGGTCGGCGAGTACCAGCCGTTCGGGCCGACCTTCACGGGCGGGGTGTGGGTGGCGGCCAGCAACGACCCGGCCCCGGTCGCCACCACCCTCACCCCGTCGGCCACCGCCGTGACCGCCGGCGGCCGGTTCCAGCTCGACTGGACGCTCACCTGCGCCGACCCGATGACCGGGGTCCGGGGGTCCGTCTTCTGGGGCGACGGGGTCGGGGAGAACGTCACCGTCAACTGGTCGTCGGCCACCTCCTACACCGTGTCCCTGTCCCACACCTACGCCACCCCCGGCACCTACACCGTCACCCTGACCGGGTACGCCGTCCCCGGGTTCCAGGGGGTGAGCGGGAGCGCCACCGTCGAGGTCCTGGCCCTCCCCGACCCGCTCGCCCCGGACGTGGTGTCCCCGGCCGACGGCGGGTTCGACCCGGTCCGGACCCCGGCCGGGGCCGGCGGGAACGCCCCGCCGTCGACCACCGCCGACCCGGTCCGGTACGCCGGCGGGGCGGCGGTCGTCCGGGCGGTCGACCTGGCGGCCGGCGGGTTCGCCGGGGCCTGGGGGCAGTCCCGGTCGTGGTCGAGCGACCGCCGGTACGCGGCCGGCGGGGCGAACGGGAACGGGTGGGTCGGGGCCCAGCAGCCGCGGCTGACCAAGACGGCGGCCGGGGTGGTCCTGCTGTCGGACGCCGCCACCGCCCGGTACTACGACGGCCAGGGGACCCCGGACGGGGCCGGCAACTACCCGACCGGGGCCGGCCGGTTCACCGACGCCGGGACCGTGGCCTTCGACGCGGCCAACGACGAGTACACGGCCCCGGACGGGGCCGGCGGGGTGCTCCGGTTCTACGGGTTCGGGGCCGCCCGCCCGGCCGCCCAGCAGGGGGCGTTCAAGTCCTGGGCCGGGCCGGGCGGGGACGCCGCCGCCGTCACCGCCGCCGACTCGATGGGCCGGGCGGCCGAGGTCCAGCGGGCGGTCGCCACCGGCGGGTCGACCGTCACCGAGTCGTACCTGTACGCCTACCTGGGCGGGTCGGACGCGAACGCCGGGAAGCTGGCGTCGGTCACCCTCCGGCGGAAGGCCGGGGCCGGGGCCTGGTCGACCGTCCGGAGGGTCGACTACGCCTACTACGGCCCGGCGGTGGCGAACGGGACCCGGGGGGACCTGAAGCTGGCCACGGTGACCGACGGGGCCGGGGCGGTCCTCGACCAGTGGTACTACCGGTACTACACGACCACCGCCGCCCCCGGGTTCCCGGGCGGGATGAAGTACGAGTTCGGGCCGGCCGCGTACGCCCGGCTGAAGGCCGCGGCCGGGGGGACCGACGCCCTGGCCGACGCCGCCTCGGACGCGACCGCCGGCCCGTACGCGGACAAGGCGTTCGAGTACGACTCGTCGAAGCGGGGGACGAAGGAGGTGGTCGCCGGCCGGGGGACGTTCACCTACGCCCACACCGCCAGCGGGAACGCCGACGGGTTCAACTCGTGGAAGACGAAGGCGGTCGGGACGGTCCCCGGCGGGGGGACGAACACCGTCTACGCCAACGCCTACGGCCAGGTCATGCTCCGGGCGTACCGGGAGGGCGGGGCCGGGACGCCGTGGGTGACGTACTACAAGTACGCGACCGGGACCGGGTGGGCCGGCGGGCAGGTGGTGCTGGCGGCCGCCCCGTCGGCGGTGACCGGGTACAGCGACAGTTACGCCGACCTGGTCAACGTGGTGTCGGGCAACGCCCAGTACCTGGCCGACGCCGCCGGGCTGGTCGTCGCCTACACCTACGGGTCGTCGACCACCGCGACGGCCACCACCGCCGGGTCGGCGGCCGGGTTCGTGGCGTCGGCCGCCGCCCGCCGGGGGGAGACCGGGGCGGACGTGCCGCAGGCGGCGTGGACGTACTACCGGCAGGCGGCGGCCGGCGGGGTGGACACCCCGGTGGCGGCCGCGACGGTGTACCGGAACGCCGACGGGACCGGCGGCCAGACCACCTCCTACGCCACCACCTGGTACAGCGGCACCACCCAGCGGGGCTCCGTGACGGTCACGCTGCCGACGGTGACCGCCGGGCAGAACGGCCCCGGGACGGCCACCACGGCGACGACCGTGTACGACACGTTCGGCCGGCCGGTCTGGGCGAAGGACCCGGGCGGGTTCATCGCCTACGCCGAGTACGACCCGGTCACCGGGGCGGCTGTCAAGACGATCGCCGACGTGGACACGACGCAGACGACCACCTTCACCGGCAAGCCGAGCGGGTGGACCACCCCGTCGGGCGGCGGGCTGCACCTGACCACCGCCTACGAGGTGGACGCCCTCGGCCGGCCGACCAAGATCACCGCCCCGCACGGCCGGGTCGACTACCTGGTGTACAACGACCCGGGCCGCGAGGTCCGGCAGTACCCGGGGTGGAACACCTCGACCAGCGCCCCGACCGGGCCGACGGTGGTGGTCCGGGAGGACCGGGCGAACGCCTACGCCGAGGCCCTGACCATGTCGGCCACCCCCGCCGTGTCGGGCGGCCGGCCGACCGGTGGGGAGGCCGTCGGGTCGGTCCAGTCGCTGGCCCGGGAGGGGGTCAACGCGGCCGGCCAGGTGGTCTCGCAGGACTCGTACTTCAACCTGTCCGGGCTGACCTACACCACCTCGGCGGCCCTCGGGACCGAGGGCACCCACTACTACCGGACCCGGCTCGGGTACGACGTCGGGGGGCGGCCGGACCGGGAGCAGTCGCCCCAGGCGACCGTCTACCGCACTGTCTACGACGGCCAGGGCCGGGCCGTGAGCGCCTGGGTCGGGACCGACGACACCCCGACCACCGGCTCGTGGTCGCCGGCCAACACGGCCGGGACGAACCTGGTGAAGGTGCGGGAGTGGGAGTACGACGGCGGCGGGGTCGGGGACGGGACCGTCACGAAGATGACCGAGTCCCCGGGGCTGTCGGCCGCCGCCCGGGTGACCCAGACGTGGTACGACTGGCGGGACCGGGCGGTGGCGACGAAGGCCGGGGTGCAGGGGACCGAGGCGACGGACGTCAACCGCCCGCTGACCTACCTCGATTACGACAACCTCGGCCAGGCCACCAAGGCCCGGGTGTACGACGCCGACGCCGTCACCCCGACCGCCACCAACGGCGTCCCGGACGCCCCGTCGGCCTCGCTCCTGCGGGCCCGGACGGACACGAGCTACGACGAACTCGGCCGGGTCTACCGGTCCGACGAGTACGGGGTGAACCAGTCCACCGGGGCCGTCGCCGGCTCCCCGCTGACTTCCCAGTGGTGGTACGACGCCCGCGGGCTGGTGGCCAAGGCCGCGGTCCCCGGCGGGCGGGTCGACAAGGCCGCCTACGACGGGGCCGGCCGGCCGACCGCCGCCTACGTCACCGACGGCGGCGGGGACGCGGCCCACGCCGACGCCCTCTCCGTGACCGGGGACACCGTCTGGGCCCAGGCCGAGTACGCCTACGACGCCGCCGGCAACCTCACCAAGACGACCGACCGGGCCCGGGTCCACGGCCAGACCGGGACCGGGGCCCTGGGCACCCCGACCACCGGGGTCCTCGCCCGGGTGAGCTACGCCGGGTACTACTACGACCTGGCCGACCGGCCGACCGCGGGCGTCGACGTAGGGACCAACGGCGGGACCGCCTGGACCCGCCCGTCCACCGTCCCGGCCCGGTCGGACACCGTGCTGGTCACCTCCTCGGCCTACGACGCGGCCGGGAACGTGTCCGACGTGACCGGCCCGGACGGGGCCGTCACCCACGGCACCTTCGACGCCCTCGGCCGGGCCCTGACGGCCACCGCCGCCTACGGCACGGCCGACGCCTTGTCCGTCTCCTACGCCTACGACAGCGGCGGCCGGCTTCTGTCCGTCACCGCCCCGGGGTCCCGCCAGACCCGGTACGCCTACGACGGCACCGGCCGGGTGTCGGGCGTGACCGAGCGGTACGGGACGGCCCTGGCCCGGACCACCCAGTACGCCTACGACCAGACCGACCTGCCCACGGCCGTCACCCTGGCCAACGGCACCGCCCTGGCGGTCACCGCCAAGGCCGCCTACGACGTGCTCGGCCGGCCGGTGTCCGTGACCGAGGCCGACGGCACGGCCCTGGCCCGGACCACCTCGACCGGCTACGACGCCCTCGGCCGGACGGTGTCGGCCACCGGCCCCCGCGGGTACACCTCGGCCGTCGCTTACGACGACATCGCCCGGACGGTGACGGCCACCGACCCGTACGGCAAGGGCTGGACGACCGCCTACGACGCGGCCGGCAACCAGACCTCCCTGACCAACCCCTACGGCAAGGCCTGGACCTGGGCCTACGACCTGCCCGGTCGGGTCACGTCCGCCGCCGACCCGCTGGCCAACACGACCAAGTACGAGTACACGGTGACCGGCGACCGGGACGCGGTGGTCGACCCCCGGGGCTACCGGACCGAGCGGACGGCCGACCGGTTCGGCCGGACCGCCTCGGTCATCGACCCGTACGGCAACGCCGCCACCTTCGCCTACGACCGGGCCGGCCGGGTGGTTACGCTCACCGACCGCCGGGGCACCCCGACCCAGTTCGCCTACGACACCCTGGGCCGGGCCAAGACGGTGACCGAGGCGGCCGGGTACGCCGAGCAGCGGGCCACCGGGTACGCCTACACCGCGGCCGGCGACCTGGACGCCGTCACCGCCCCGGGCGGGCTGGTGACCAAGTACGGGTACGACGCGGCCGGCCGGGTGACGGGGGTGACCGAGGGGTACGGCACCGCCCTGGCCCGGACCACCACCGTCGGCTACGACCTGCTCGACCGGGTGGTGTCGGTGGCCGACCCGCTCAGCCACACCACCGCCTACGCCTTCGACCTGCTCGGCCGGGTCACGGCGGCCACCGACCCCCTGAGCAAGGCCACCACCTTCGGGTACGACGCGGCCGACAACCTCCTGTGGGTCCAGGACGCCGGGTCGAACAAGACCCAGTACGCCTACGACAAGCTCGACCGGGTGCAGACCGAAACCGACCCGCTGGGCAAGAACACGGCCTACGCCTACGACGACGCCGGCCGGCTCGTGACCGTGACCGACCGGCTCGGGCGGGTCCGGGAGTTCGGGTACGACGCGGCCGGCCGGCTGACCGGGGAGACCTGGAAGACGGGCGGCGGGGCGACCGTCCAGGCCCAGTCCTTCGGGTACGACGCGGCCGGGAACCTGACCTCGGCGGCCGACCCGGACGGCACCTACACGGTCGCCTACGACAAGCTGAACCGGGCCGAGACGGTGACCGGGCCGTGGGGCCTGACCCTGACGTTCGGGTACGACCCGAACGGGAACCGGACGTCGGCGGCGGACAACAAGGGGGCCACCCAGACCACCGCCTACGACCGCCTGAACCGGCCGACCAGCCGGACCCTGGACACGGCGGCCGGGGACGCCCGGGTCGACACCACGTACACGGCGGCCGGCGGGGTGGACGTGGTCACCCGGTACGCCGACCTGGCCGGGGCCACCAAGGTCGGGACGACCGACACGGACTACGACGGGCTGAACCGGGTGGCGGCGATCACCCACAAGAACGCCGGGGGGACCACCCTGGCGGCCTACGGCTACGCCTACGACGCGGCCGACCGGCTGACCTCGAAGACCGAGAACGGCACGACCACCACCTTCGGGTACGACAACGCCGACCAACTGACCGCCGACGGCGGCACGTCGTTCACCTACGACGGGGCCGGGAACCGGACGACCGCCGGGTACACGACCGGGGCCGGGAACCGGCTGTCGTCGGACGGGACGTGGGCGTACACCTACGACGACGCCGGGCAGTTGGTCAAGAAGTCGAAGGGGGCGTCGGCCGAGACGTGGACGTACACCTACGACCACCGCGGCCAGCTCACGGCGGCGTCCAAGAGCAACACCGACGGCGGGGCGGCGGTGGCGGGCGTGAGCTACGCCTACGACGCCTGGGGGAACCGGGTGGCCCGGACCGAGACCGGGGCCGGGGGGGCGACGGTGGCGGCCGACCGGTACGCCGTGGACGGGTGGGACACGGCCAAGCCGGCGGCCCTGGGGACGGAGAACTTCGACGCCTGGGCCGACCTGGACACGTCCAACGTCGTGACCAACCGGCGGCTGTACGGGGCCGGGTTCGACGCGGTCACGGCCCGGGTGACGGCCGGCGGGGCGGTGTCGTGGTACGCCGCCGACCTCACGGGCTCGGTCCGGCTGACCCTGAGCAGCGGCGGGGCCGTCACCCACACCGCCGCCTACACCGCCTTCGGCGGGCTGGCCTCGGGCACCCTGTCGGACAGCCGGGGGTACGCCGGGCGGCCGCGGGACGGGCTGACCTACGCCTACGACATGCGGGGCCGGGAGTACGGTCCGGACGCCGGCCGGTTCCAGACCGAGGACCCCCTCCGGTTCGGGGGCGGTGACCCCAACCTGTACCGGTACGTCCGCAACCAACCCACCACCTACACCGACCCGAGCGGGCTGGAGGGGCGGCCCCTGCCCCCGGCGGCCCAGCGGCCGAGCACCATCCAATGCCACACCCCGCCCCGGGCGGGGGACGGGTTCCGGCTGTCCCTGTCCGGCGGGCCGGGCACCGACGACCCGCTGGCCGAGCTTCGCCGCCAGCGCCAGGCCGAGGCCCAGGCCCTGGCGGCGAAGCTCGTGCAGCTCATGCAGATGCAGTCCGACGCCGAGATACAGGCCCTGCGGGACTGGGAGACCCGGCCCCAGATGACCGCCGTCACCCCCGGGGGGGCGGCGAACACGCGGCGGATGCACGAGCTAAACCGGGCGGCGGAGGAGGCCATGCGCCGCCGGGCGTTCATGGCGGAGTGGCACCTGAAAGTCAGCTCGGGGCAGTACGACCGCGAAGGGCTGGCGATGGCCTTCGCCTTCCAGCAAAGCGACGCGGCGGAGCGGCGGGCCCGGCTGAGCGTCGAGGAGCGGTTCCTGGCGGACACGCTCGAGATGATCGCCGTGCTAATCGCCACGGAGGGGGTCGGGCTGGCGTTCCGCGGGATGCAGATCACCCGCATGCAGGGCGGGGGGGTTCGGGTCGCCCAGGGGGGGATGGCGGTCGAGCTGAGCCAGGCCGAGCTCAACGCCCTGCGGGCGGCCGCAACCCCACGAGGCGCCGGGACGACCAAACCCACCGTCGGCGGTTCGGGGATCGACCCAACTGGAACGCCGCGCCCCCCGGGCGGCCCCGGGACACACCAGACCACCGGTGGCTCGGGGATCGACCCAACGGGAGTGCCGCGCCCTCCGGGCGGCCCCGGGACCACGCCGGGCATGGTCGATCCACCAGTCTGGGGGGGCGGTCCGTGGGAGTTCCCGAACCAACGCCCACCAGGGGCTGTGTGGGACACCAGAGTACCCGGAGGACGCTGGCGTAACCCAGATGGCACGTTCGGAGCGGGCCCAACGCCTAACCAGATTTGGCAGGATGAGCACATCTGGATTTCCCGCATCGTTTCTGAGATGAGAAGACGACTGTATTCAGGAGAACAAATTCATGAGTGGGAGAGGATTGCGCGTGAACGAGCTAACGGTCGACTAGGTCGTGCCAACAGCGGGGGCAGTGACACCCTACAGCCGTGGCACCCGCCCTGGCGGGGGTTACCGTAGAAGTCCGGGCCAGCCTCAATACGCTTTCACAGACCGGAGTATCCGGGGTTTATTTCCGAACCCATTAGCCATCCCGATCAGTTGCAAAGCACAACAAACATATATAAATTCAAAATATTGCAATTCGTTCTGCGACAGGTAAGATTTTGTTGAATGTGTTGTTTCCATTATCTGTTGGAGGATTTCTCGGGTGGACCGCGTAAGAATTTTGACCGCTCTTCACGCTCTGTTACAGCGTGTAAATCCCGATGCACATGTTATTTTCGTGGACAGACGAACTGGAAAATTCGTACAGTTCGCCGGCTCGGCTCAAGACGGCCTGTTTCTGGACTTGCCTACACAACCGCTCGACCCGGTCGAAGGTAGACGGGCTGAAGAATTTTTCCGGGGGCTAGGTGTCAAGGCTGTGGAGTACGATCTCGGCGAACGTCGTCAGAAAGTGTTCCAGATGCATCTCGGACGAGATGTAGAGACCGCGACGAATCTTGTCGAGAATGTATTCAATATTATCTATATTTTGCCACATGCACTTGACCTGGTAGTGACGGAACGCTGATCAGGAACCGCGGCCGGGACCGCGTTCGCCGGCGGGAAGCTGGCCCAGCGGTTCAACAACGCGTTCTGCTTCCTCCCCGGGACGCCGGTCCGGGCGGAGGGCGGGCTGGTGCCGATCGAGGCGGTCCGGCCGGGGGACCGGGTGTGGGCGTGCGACCTGGAGACCGGGGACTGGTCGCTGCGGCGGGTGGCCGACCAGTGGGGGCACGAGGACGACGGCGTCCTGGTCGATGTCGAGGTCGGCGGGGAGACGATCACCGCGACCGGCGGGCACCCGTTCTGGGTGACGGCCGGGGAGAGGTTGGCCGACCGCCCGATCCCGGACCACATCCCGCCGGACGAGCGGGACCTGGGGTGCGGGTGGGGGCGGTGGGTGGGGGCGGCCGACCTGCGGCCGGGCGACCTGCTCGGGGCGGCCGGCGGGGCGGCGCAGGCGGTCACCCGGGTGGTCCACCGGCCGGGCCCGGCGGTGGTGTACAACCTGCACGTCGACGGGCTGCACACGTTCGCCGTCGGGGCGGCCGGGGTGCTGGTCCACAACCAGGGGGCGACCCAGCCGATCCAGAACCGGCTGATGGAGAAGGCCCAGCGGGCGGCCGCCCGGGCCCGTGGCCAGGCCGTCCCCCCCCGCGCGCCAACTAGGTTCTGTCTGCTGAATCGGCGGGGGGCGGCCGTGCCTCTGATCTTGCATGCACCGCCGCGACCTCTCCGAC
>JAIEQO010001111.1 GCA_019747655.1 Gemmataceae bacterium
CGACCGACGTGTTCACCCCGATCTTCGCCATCGCCCGGGTGGCCGGGTGGCTGGCCCACTGGCACGAGCAGCTCGTCGGCAACCGCATCTACCGGCCCGAACAGATTTCGATCGGTAAGAACGACGTGCCCTACGTCCCGCTCGAACAACGGCCGTGACCCGTCCCGGCCCCCCTCCACATGCCCGGGTACTGTATCATGGGTGGTGTCCGGCGGGCGGTCGCGGCCCTGCGGGCCGGCCGGCCGGACATCCCGGCGGTCGTCCACGTCGCCGGCCAACCGGACGTGGTTACCCGCGTCCCGCTCACAGACCTCTGGTCGCCCAAGCCGGTCGTCGCCCGGGACGCCCGGTACGTCCGGAATACCGAATACCCGACGGCCGTACTCGGGACCGAACCGCCGCCGATCGAGGTCGAGCCGCTCGGCGTGCCGGGCCAGCCCGCTCCGCTAACCCCGCTCGCCGCGGTCGGTCTCGTGTAACCGGAGCCACCCATGTCCCCGACCACGGCCGACCTCCGCCGGTGCCTGCGGTTCCTACTGCACTGGGGGCTGGTCGAGATCCGCAACCTCGGGTATGCCGGCGGTTCGCACGCCCAGATTGCCGACCTCGCCGACATCCTCGAATTCCTCCCCGAATACCTTGACGGGGAACGCGAGCCGGACTTCGACCTGATCCGCGAGCAGTTCGCCGGGTACGCCCGCCGTTACCCGGATTCGACCTACGAATACCTCGCCTACCTCGACGGCAAACCGTTCCACGGGCGGTACTGACCCTCACACGGGCCACCCATGTCCCGCCTGCAACACGCCCTCGACGCGATCGTCTTCGCCCGCCATTACACCGTCGAGCTGCCCCCGGATTACCTCCAGACGTTCGGCCGGGACCCGGTCGTCTCGCCCGACCCCGCCCGCTACCCCTCCCCGGCCGACATCCGGGCGACGTTCGACCGGGTCCACGAGCGGGCCCTGGCCGACCTCACCGACTTCCCGGACGCCGACCTCGACTCCGGCATCGGCGCCGCCCACCGCTTCTGCCGGACCAAGCTCGACTGCGTCCGGTGGTGTTCCGCCCACGAGATGCTGCACACCGGCCAGATCGGGCTGCTCCGCCGGCTGTTCGGCCACCCGCCCGTCTGGTAGACCATCCGGACGATGCGGGCCGGGGGCCCGCGCTCCACCGACGGGCCGCCCCGATGCTCGACGCCGGTTACATCCGAGACAACCTGGACGCGGTCAAGCAGAACTGCGTGAACCGCAACGTCTCGACGGTCGCCGTCGAGCGGGCGGTCGCGTTCGACGACGAGCGGAAGCGGTTGGTCCAACTCCGGAGCGAGACGGCGGCGAAGCAGAATGAGGTGTCGAAGCGGTTCCCCCAGGCCAAGACGCCGGAGGAGAGGCAGGCCCTCAAGCACGAGAGCGGCCGGCTCAAGGCCGAGGTCGAGACGATCGACGCCCAGTTGAAGGTGGTCGAGGGCGACCTGAAGTTCAACCTGCTGCAAATCCCGAACATGACCCACCCGGCCGCCCCGGTCGGGACGGACGCGGCGGCAAATGTCGTCGTCGCCCGACACGGCGAGCCGCGGGCGTTCGACTTCCGGCCGAAGGACCACGTCGCCCTGTGCGAGGCCCTCGACCTGGCCGACTTCGAGGCCGGCACCAAGGTCAGCGGCCAGAAGTTCTACTTCCTCAAGAACGAGGCCGCGCTGCTGGAAGTCGCCCTCGTCCAGTACGCCCTCCAGGCGTGCGTGAAGGCCGGGTTCACGCCGGTGATTACCCCCGACCTGGCCAAGGTCGACGTGCTCGAAGGGATCGGCTTCCTGCCCCGCGACCCGGACCCGAACACCCGGCAGGTCTACACCGTCGCGGATACGGACCTGTGCCTGATCGCCACGGCCGAGATCACCCTCGGCGGGATGCACAAGGACCGCATCTTCGACGAGGCGGAGCTGCCCAAGCGGTACGTCGGGCTGTCGCACTGCTTCCGGACCGAGGCCGGGGCCGCCGGCCGGGACACCCGCGGCCTGTACCGCGTCCACCAGTTCACCAAGGTCGAGATGTTCGCCTTCTGCGTCCCCGAGCAGAGCGACGCCATCCACGAGGAAATCCGGGCTCTGGAGGAGCAACTCTTCCGCGACCTCGGGCTTTCGTACCACGTCATCGACACCGCCACCGGCGACCTCGGCGGCCCGGCCTACCGGAAGTACGACCTCGAAGCCTGGATGCCCGGCCGGGGGGAGCAGGGCGAGTACGGCGAGGTGACGAGCACCTCGAACTGCACCGACTACCAGGCCCGGCGGCTCGGCATCCGGTACAAGGGGCGGAACTTCAAGGGCACCCGGTTCGTCCATACCCTCAACGGGACGGCCGTGGCCTGCACCCGGGCCCTGGTGGCGATCCTGGAGAACGGCCAGCAGGCCGACGGCAGCGTCGTCATCCCCGAGTTGCTGCGGCCGTGGGTCGGCAAGGACGTGATCGTACCCAGGAACAAGTAACGCGGCCGGTCCTCATGAATCTTCCGTGAGTGCCGGCTTTCCAACCCCTTACGGCGGTCGGGATCGTCGTTGCGGGTCGGGCCGCGGCGCGGTAAAGTAGTATCAGAGATCTTCCGCCCGCCGGTATCTCTCCCGCCGCCCGCGCCCGCCCCCCTGCCCTCCCTGTTCGCCTCTCGGTCGAGACATCCGGAGACGTGTTGATGGTGCGGCGTCGCGCCCGCTTCCTCATCGGTAGCACCGTCGCGGTCGGCCTCGCGGCGGCGTGGTGGGCCGGGGCGTCCGCCCGCCCGGCTCCGGCCGAACAGCCCCCGCCGGCCGACGAGTTCACGACGAAGATCGTCCCGTTCGTGAATAAGTTCTGCATGCCGTGCCACAACGCCGACAAGGCGGCCGGCGGACTCTCCCTCGACGCCTTCCAGAGCACCGACCACGCCAAGAAGGACCGCAAGACGTGGGCGAACGTGGCCCACGCCCTCGCCGCCGGCGACATGCCGCCGAAGAAGAAGGCCCAGCCCTCGAAGGAGGAGAAGGCGGCCGTCATCGACTGGGTCGAGAACGCCCTGACGAAGGTCGACTGCGGGGCCCCGAAGGACCCCGGCCGGGTGACGCTCCGGCGGCTCAACCGGGCCGAGTACAACAACACCGTCCGCGACCTGTGCGGGGTCGGGGTCGCCCCGGCCGACGACTTCCCGGCCGACGACGTCGGGTACGGGTTCGACAACATCGGCGACGTGCTGTCGCTCCCGCCGATCCTCCTCGAAAAGTACCTGGCGGCGGCCGACCTGGTGCTGGCTGCGGCCCTCACCCGGCCGGAACCGCCGGCCAGCCAGAAGCAGCAGTACCGCACGCAGAACATCCGGGTCATACCCCGGGAAGCGAAGTTCCAGGAGGGCGGCCGCGACCGGATCGTCTTCAAGTCCGACGGGTCGGCGTTCCTGGAGAAGTTCAACTTCCCGGCCGAGGGCGAGTACGTCGTCCGGTTCCGCGGCTGGGGGTCGAACGTCGGCGGGGCCTTCCCCAAGGCGGCGATCCGCGTCGATGGGAAGGAACTGAAGACGGTCTCGGTCGAGGCCCCGAAGGACAAGCCGGAGGTGTACGAGGTCCGGGCCAAGCTCCCGGCCGGCGAGAGGAAGGTGGCCGTCGCCTTCACCAACCCGCACGAGGACAAGGAGGCGAAGGACGCCGCCAAGAAGTTCCGCGAGTTCGGGCTGCAACTGATCGAGGTCGAGGGGCCGTTCAACCCGACCCCCAAGCCCGACCCGGCGTCGGTCAAGCTGCTCTTGGTGGCGACCCCGAAGGGCGACGCCGACAAGCGACCGACGGCCGAAAAGGTGCTCGGCGAGTTCGCCCGCCGGGCCTTCCGCCGGCCGGTGAAGCCCGACGAACTGGCCCGGCTCGTGAAGCTGTACGATGTCGCGGTGTCGCAAGGCGATCCCTGGGAGCAGGCGCTGCGGCTACCGATGAAGGCCGTCCTCTGCTCGCCGCACTTCCTCTTCCGCGTCGAGGCCGACCCGGCCGACCCCGAGGGCGTCCGCCCGCTCAACGATTTCGAGTACGCCACCCGGCTGAGCTACTTCCTCTGGTCGAGCATGCCGGACGAGGAGCTGTTCACCCTCGCCGCCCGGAACGAACTCCGCAAGCCCGAGGTGCTCGAAGCCCAGGTCAAGCGGATGCTGAGGGACCCGAAGGCGAAGGCCCTGGCCGAGAACTTCGCCGGCCAGTGGCTGCAACTGCGGAACCTGAAAACCCTGGCCCCGGACGCCGGCTACTACCCGGACTGGGACGAGGCCCTGCGGGCCGGGATGGTCCGCGAGGCCGAGGCGTTCTTCGGCCACGTCGTCCGCGAGGACCGCAGCGTCCTCGAATTCCTCGACGCCGACTACGCCTTCGTCAACGACCGGATGAGCCGGCACTACAAGGTTCCGCGAGTCGACGGGCCGGAGTTCCGCAAGGTCAAGCTCCCCGACGGCCGCCGGGGCGGGATCGTCACGATGGCCAGCACCCTGGCCGTCACCTCGAACCCGACCCGGACCTCGCCGGTGAAGCGGGGGAAGTGGATCCTCGAGAACATCCTCGGCACCCCGCCCCCGCCGCCGGCCCCGGACATCCCCGAGTTGCCGCCGACCAACCAGCTCAGGGGGACCCTGCGGCAGCAGATGGAACAGCACCGGGCCAACCCGAGCTGCGCCACCTGCCACAGCAAGCTCGACCCGCTCGGGTTCGGGCTGGAGAACTTCGACGGGATCGGGGCCTGGCGGGACAAGGACAACGGCCAGAAGGTCGACAGCAGCGGCGTCCTCCCGGACGGCGCGAAGTTCGACGGCCCGGCCGAACTCCGCAAGGTGCTCGTCGGCAAGGCCGACCAGTTCCGCCGCTGCTTCGCCGACAAACTCCTCACCTACGCCCTCGGCCGGGGGCTGGAATACTACGATAAGTGTGCCCTGGACGAGGTCGTCGCGGCGTCGAAGGCGGGCGGCGACCGGTTCTCGGCCGTCGTGCTGGCGGTGGTGAAGTCCGACCCCTTCGGGAAGCGGAAGGGGAAACGGAGCGAGTGACCTTGTGAGCGGCGCGGCGTCAGCCCGCCGGTCCTCCAACACACCGGCGGGCTGACGCCGCGCCGCTCACCGATAAGGGATGGCCATGAACACCCGCATCACCCGCCGGACGGCCCTGAAGGGCCTGGGCACCGCGGTCGCCCTGCCGTGGCTCGAGTCGGTCGGGTTCGCGGCCGCCCCGCCGGCGGCCACGGCCGCCGCGGGCGTCCCCAAGCGGGCCGCCTTCTTCTACGTCCCGAACGGCGTCAGCATGGCCGACTGGACGCCGGCCGAGACGGGCACCCTGACCAAGCTGACCGGCATCCTCCAGCCGCTCGACCCGTACAAGGACCGGGTGAACGTGATCTCCGGGCTGGCCCTGGACAAGGCCCGGCCGAACGGCGACGGCCCCGGCGACCACGCCCGGGCGATGGCCGCCTTCCTGACCGGCCGGCAGGCCCGCAAGACCCACGGGGCCGACATCCGGGCCGGCCTCTCGGCCGACCAGCACCTGGCCGCGACCGTCGGCGAGAGCACCCGCTTCCCGTCGCTCGAACTCGGGATCGAGAAGGGGATGAACGCCGGGAACTGCGACAGCGGGTACTCGTGCGCCTACTCGGCCAACCTGTCGTGGCGGGGCGACAGCACCCCGAACGCCAAAGAGACCGACCCGAAGGCCGTGTTCGACCGGCTCTTCGGCGGGACCGACCCGAAGGAGCTGAAGGAGGCCCGGGCCAAGCGGGAGCTGTTCAACAAGAGCGTGCTCGACTTCGTCGCCGAGGACGCGAAGTCGCTCAACAACTCCCTCGGCCGGGGCGACAAGCTCAAGCTCGACGAGTACCTGACGGCCGTGCGGGAGGTCGAGGTCCGGATCGAGAAGGCCCGGCAGGCCCGGGTCGCCCCGGCCCCGAAGCCGGGGGTGCCGGCCCCGGCCGGCGTCCCGGCCGAGCTGCAGGACCACCTCCGGCTGATGTTCGACCTGCTCGTCCTGGCCTTCCGGACCGACCAGACCCGGGTGGCCACCCTCCCCTTGGCCAACGACGGGAGCAACCGGCCGTACAAGATGGTCGGCGTGCCGGACGGCCACCACGACCTGTCCCACCACGGCCGGAACGCGGACAAGCTCGGGAAAATCAAGACGATCAACACCTTCCACGTCGAGCAGTTCGCCTACTTCGTCGGCAAGCTCCGGGACGTGAAGGAGGCCGACGGGTCGTCGCTGTTGGACAACGTAATGCTCGTCTACGGCAGCGGGATCGGCGACGGCGACCGGCACAACCACGACGACCTGCCGATCCTCCTGGTCGGCGGCGGGGGCGGGACGGTGCAAGGCGGCCGGCACCTCGTCCTCCCGAAGAAGGCCGACACCCCGCTGATGAACCTGTATCTGGCCCTCTTCGAGCGGATGGGGGCCCCGACCGCCCGGTTCGGCGACAGCACCGGCGTCCTGCCGATCTAACTCTTCCGTGGCGAGCGGGGGGCGTGAGCCCCCTGATGGTTCCTGCCATCAGGGGGCTCACGCCCCCCGCTCGCCGAGCCCCAACCTAACGAAGTCGTGCCACCAATAGCCGTCGGACAGGTCCGGCGACGGGGCACATTCCAGGTGGACGATCCGGCGGTGGCGGGCCGTGGCCGGGTCGCAGTGGCCGCTGGCGTGGGTCAGGAGCGGCCGCATCAGGAGCACGTCGCCGGCCCGGCAGTGGACCTCGACCGGCGGCCGGGTCTCGTCGCCCCGGTGCGACCCGGGGAGGACCCGCAGCGGGCCGTTCTCGGGCGTCACGTCGTCGAGATGAATCCGGGCCGTCACCATCCGTTGCAGCAACTCTTCGGGCGCTTCGACATGCGGCACCCCGGCCTTCGTGGTCGGCTTGGTGAACCGGCCGAGCGGCCCGTGTGCGGCCACCGCGACGGTCCGGTCCTTGTGCCACGGCAGGGCCCAGCCGTGTCCCGGCGGCTTGTCGAAGAACAGGGCCCGGACGACCCCGCCGGCCGGCCCGAGGACTTCGAGCAGCGGCCCCAGCAGCCCCGGCCGCCGGGCCAGCCCGACCACCCGCGGCCAGAGCCGGAGGAGGGCCCGGGCCCCGCTGACCCGCCCGTCGGCGTCGGCCAGGATCGCCTCGTCGCCGGTGAAGGCCCCGCAGACGGCCACCCACTCGGCTGCGACCTCCGCCACATCGGCCGTCGAGAGCACCCCGGGCAGGAGGGCGAACCCGTCCTCCGCCAACCCTGGCCTCCAATCGGTCATCGGGTCGTCCGCCGCAGGAAGATGCCGTACACCCCGACCCCGCACGCGATGAACAGGGCCCCGATCCGGGCCTCGGCCCGCTGCTCGGCGGTGGCGAACATGTTGGCCAGGACCGCCGCCATGATGAAGACGTACAACGCCGGGACGACCGGGTAGCCGGGGCAGCGGTACGGCCGGTCGGCGGCGGGCAGCCGCCACCGGAAGACGAAGATCGACGCGACGGCCAACGTCTCGAACGCCACCGCCCCGAACATGGCGAAGTCCGTCACCACGTCGAACGGCGCCTTTCCCTGCGGCAGGTTCAGGTCCAGCTCGGCGAACCCGAGGGGGACGGCCGGGAGTCGGTGTTGCACCAGGAGCCCGACCCCAACGACGAGGAGGCACGACCACAGGGCGTACACGCCGGTGGCCGCCGCCGGTGTAGCGTACCGAGGGTGGAGGCGGGTCAGCCAGCCGGGAGCGAGGCCGTCCCGGCCCATCGCGTACAACAGCCGCGGGCCGACCAGCAGGTTGCCGTTGAGCGACCCGAACACCGAGGTCATGACGGCCGCCGACGCGGCCACCGCCCCGGCCGGGCCCAAGAGCCGCAGGCAGAACTCGGTGGCCACCGTGGTGTCCTTCAGCTCCACCATCCGGGCCCGGGGGATGACCAGGTAGTAGGCCAGGTTCACGCCGCAGTAGAGGAGGATGAGCAGGAGTACCCCGCCGAGGAAGGCCCGGGGGATGTTCCGGCCGGGGTCCTTGATCTCCTCCCCGAGCGGGCCGACGTTCATCCACCCGTGGTAGGCCCACAGCACCCCGACCAGGGCCGCCCCGTACAGCCCCCAGCGCTCCGCGCTCAACCACCCGGCCGGCCACGCCGGCGACAGGTGCGCGCCCGTCGGCGGGTACTGCGGTTCGGACACGGCCGCCAGCACCGCGAACGGCAGGACGATCAGCGCCAACAGCGACCCGACCTTCACCGACGTAACCACGACTTGCAGGCCGGCCCCGAGCCGGGTGCCGCGGGCGTTCACCCCGGCCAGGACCAGGATGACCAGGCACGTCAGGGCCTGCCGCGGCCAGAACGCCAGCACCTCGGCGGCACCCTCGCCCGGCCGCAGCATCTGCTTCAGGACGTCGTGGACGGACTCGGTGAACATCGTCGCCAGGGCCGCGATCGACGCCGACCGGATGATCCCGAACTCGACCCACCCCCACAGGAACCCGGCCATCCGGCCGTAGCCTTCCCGCAGGAAGACGTAGTTCCCGCCGGCCCGGGGGTACAGGACCGCCACCTCGGCCAGGGCCAGCGCCCCGAGCAGGGCCAGCACGCCGCCCAACACCCAGACGGACAACGCCAGCCCGGTCTCGGGGACGTTCTCGGCCACGTTCCGGGCCTTCTTGAAGACGCCCGAGCCGATGACCGTGCCGACCACCACGGCGGCGGCCATCCACGGCCCCAACACCCGGGCGAGCGACGGTTGCGGTTGCATGACGTGCGATGATACCCGGTCCGGCGGGCGGTGTCAGTCGAAGATCACCGTCTTCCGGTCGTACACCAGGATGCGGTGGTCGATGTGCCAGCGGACGGCCCGGGACAGCACGACCTTCTCCAGGTCGCGGCCCTTCTCGATCAGGTCTTCGAGGCCGTCGCGGTGAGAGATGCGGACCACGTCCTGCTCGATGATCGGGCCTTCGTCGAGGTCCTCTGTGGCGTAGTGGCTGGTCGCCCCGATCAGCTTGACACCCCGCTCGAAGGCCCGGTGGTACGGCCTGGCCCCGACGAACGCCGGCAGGAACGAGTGGTGGACGTTGATGACGCGGTGCGGGTAGCGGCGGCAGAACTCGCCCGAGAGTACCTGCATGTACCGGGCCATCACCACCAGGTCGACCTTGTGGGCCGCCAGCAGCTCGAACTGCTTCGCCTCGGCCTCCGCCTTCCCGCCCGACGGCACCGGGATCACGTGGAACGGCACGTCGTAGAACGTGGCCCACTTCTGGGCGTCCGGGTGGTTACTCACGATGAGCGGGACTTCGCACTCCAGCTCGCCGGTCCGGTAGCGGTACAGCAGGTCCATCAGGCAGTGGTCGTACTTCGACACGAAGATGGCGACCCGGACCGGCTGGTCCGACCGCTCCAGCCGCCACCGCATGCCGAACCGGTCGGCCACCGGGGCGAACCGGCGGGGGAACTCCGCGAGGTCCAGGGCGAATCCGCCCAGGTCCCACTCGACCCGCATCAGGAACAGGCCCCGCTCGGCGTCCTGGTGCTGGTCGGCGTGCAGGATGTTGGCGTCGTGCCGGTACAGGAACTCGCTGACGGCCGCGACGATCCCCTTCGCGTCCGGGCAGGTCACGAGCAGTACCGCCGTATTCCTCATAGTTTCGAGTTTCGAGTTTCGAGTTTCGAGTTTCAAGCCGTCGGCAGGCGTTTCTCCCGAACCCGACACCCCGCGCCCGAACGCGAAACTCCAAACTCGAAAACTCGAAACTCAGTCGACGATTCCCTGTCCGAAGGCGTCTTCCTCCTCCGGCTCGGCCGGCGGGGGCGGCTCGCCGGGGGCCGTCGCCACCGCCGTCTTGGCGTGCTCCTCGCCCTCGACCACGTCGGCCGCGTGGGCCTTCTTGATCGTCTCCTCGGTGCTCGTCGGGTC
>JAIEQO010000733.1 GCA_019747655.1 Gemmataceae bacterium
AGGAAGCACTCGATGCACTTGCGGAACTCCTGCACCCGGTCGGCGTCCTCCTGGGCCATCCGCCAGGTCCCGTCCGGTGCGTCCGGCTTCCGCGGGCGGAACGGGGCGATCCGCTTCTTCACCTCGTAGTTCCAGGACACGTCGGTGACGAGGTCCTTGACCGGCGGGAACGCCTGCATCGGCTCGACGATCACCGGCAGGTCGGTCGGCAGGTCGCTCACCCGGGTCATGCACATCAGGCGCGGCTGGCCGTTGATCTCGGCCGAGCAGGAGCCGCACTTGCCGGCCTTACAGTTCCACCGGCAGGCCAGGTCCGGGGCCTGGGTCGCCTGGATTTGGTGCACGGCGTCGAGGACGACCATGCCCTCGCCGACCTCGGCCGTGTAGTCCCGGAACTCGCCCTGGTCGGCGTTGCCCCGCCAGATGCGGAAGGTGGCCTTCATGGGTCATCAGCCCTCGGAACCAGGACGGGCACAATCCAGCCGCACGATGAACGCCGATCAAGGCGCGATCAAGAATTTTGAATTTCGCTTGAATCGTGCCTTGATCGGCGTTCATCGTGCGGCTGGTTTTGTCCGTTTCCACCGTGCGGCTCACCGCAACTCTTCCGGCAGCGTCCCGCCGGCCTCGGCCCGGATCGCGTCCTTCAACTCCTCCGGTATCGGCGGGATCGGCTCCAGGCGGATTTGCATCCGCCCGTCCGGGCCCCGCCAGACGATCGTGTTGACCCGGCCGAACTCCTTGGTGTTCTTGGCCGGGTAGTCGTCGCGGAACTGGGCCCCGCGGCTCTCCTTCCGCAGGATCGCCCCCCGCGTGATGCCCTCGGACACGGTCAAGAGGTTGTGCAGGTCGAGGGCGGTGTGCCAGCCGGGGTTGTACTCCCGGTGGCCCTCGACCTTGCATTTCACCGCCCGGGCCTTCAGCTTCTCCAGTCCGTCCAGCGCCCGCACCATCTCGTCCTCCCGGCGGACGATGCCGACGAGGTCCTGCATCATGTCTTGCAGGTCGAACATGACCTGGAACGGGTTCTCCCCGGCCGGCCGGTCGAACGGCTCCAGCGCCCACCGGGCCGCCGCCTCGGCCTGATCGGCGGGGGTGGCTCCGGCCTGACGGTCCTTCGCGTACCGGGCGGCGTGCTCCCCGGCGAGCTTGCCCAGCACCAGGAGGTCGGACAGCGAGTTCCCGCCGAGCCGGTTGGCCCCGTTGATGCCCGCGGCGCACTCGCCGCAGGCGAACAGCCCCGGCACCCGCGACATCTGGGTGTCGCTGTCCACCCGCACCCCGCCCATCATGTAGTGGGTCGTCGGCCCGACCTCCATCGCCTCCTTGGTGATGTCCAGCCCGCCCAGCTCCTTGAACTGGTGGTACATGCTCGGCAGCTTCTTCTTCCAGTGCAGCTCGGCCACGAACCCCTTCGCCCGCTTGCCGAACCACTCGGCGAACGTCTGGAGTTCGAGGAACACCCCGCCGTGCGGGCTGCCCCGGCCCTCCCGGGCCTCGCGGACGATGCACCGGGCCACGTGGTCCCGGGTCAGCAGCTCCGGCGGCCGGCGGGCCTCCTTGTCGCCCAAGACGTACCGGAAGCCCTCCTCCTCGTCGGCGGCCGTCTGCGGCTTGTAGCTGTCCGGGATGTCGCCGAACATGAAACGGTGGCCGTGCTTGTTGCGGAGAACCCCGCCCTCGCCGCGGACGCCCTCGGTAACGAGGATGCCGCGGACGCTCGGCGGCCAGATCATCCCGGTCGGATGGAACTGGACGAACTCCATGTCGATCAGCTCGGCCCCGGCGTCGTAGGCCAGGGTGTGCCCGTCGCCGGTACACTCCCACGAGTTCGAGGTGATCTTGTAGGCTTTGCCGATCCCGCCGCAGGCCAGGATGATCGCCTTCGCCTTGAAGACGGTGAACCGGCCCCGCTCGCGGTCGTAGGCCAGCGCCCCCGTGACCCGGCCGGCGTCGAGCAGGAGCCGCACGACCGTCCGCTCCATGTACACGGCGATCCCCTTGTGGATGCCGTGGTCTTGCAGGGTGCGGATGAGTTCGAGGCCGGTCCGGTCGCCGACGTGGGCCAGCCGGGGGTACTTGTGGCCGCCGAAGTTCCGCTGGAGGATGCGGCCGTCCGGGGTGCGGTCGAAGACGGCCCCCCAGGCTTCCAGCTCGTTGACCCGGGCCGGGGCCTCCTGGGCGTGGAGCTGGGCCATCCGCCAGTTGTTGACGTACTGCCCGCCCCGCATGGTGTCGGCGAAGTGGACCTTCCAGTTGTCCCGGTCGTCGACGTTGGCGAGGGCCGCCGCGATCCCGCCCTCGGCCATGACGGTGTGGGCCTTTCCGAGGAGCGACTTGCACACGAGGCCGACGGACACCCCGGCCGCCGACGCCTCGATGGCGGCCCGCAGCCCGGCCCCGCCGGCCCCGATCACAATGACGTCGTGCTCGTGCGTTTGGTAGTCCACGTTCCCGCCCGTCATGCCGGATGGAATCGGACGAATCCAGCCGCACGATGAAGACCGATCAAGGCACGATCAGAAAATACGAATTGTTTTGATCGTGCCTTGATCGGTCTTCATCGTGCGGCTCCGTCTTGTCTTGGCCCGCTAAATGATGCGGTAATCCCGCCACACCCCCATCGAGCACAGCCGCACGTAGAGATCGGCGGACATCACCGAGCACAGGCTCATCCACGCCCACAGCATGTGCCGCTTGTTCAGGGCGCTGCAGCCCTTGTACAGCTTGTGGCACGTCGGGGCCTTCGACACGCAGTCGATCCGGCCACCGACGAGGTGCCGCAGCGAGTGGCAGCCGAACGTGTACCCGGCCAAGAGGACGGCGTTCACCGTCAGGACGAGGCTGCCCACGCCCACCCCGAACCCGTCGTCGAACCAGTACGCCTTCGCCGCGTCCCAGGCGAGCATCCCGATGAACAGGACGGCGACGTACAGGAAGTAGCGGTGGATGTTCTGAATCCGCAGCGGCCAGTTGCTCTCGCCGATGTAGCCTTTGCGCGGCTCGCCGACGGCGCACGCCGGCGGGTCGGCCCAGAACGCCTTGTAGTACGCCCCGCGGTAGTAGTAACAGGTCAGCCGGAACCCGGCCGGGGCCCACAGGATCAAGAGCGCCGGGGAGTACGGCAGCCAGCCCGGCCACCCGGGCGGCAGCTTGCCGAACCAGGCGTGCTCCGAATCGCCCCACAGCTCCGGCGAGTAGAACGGCGACAGGTACGGGCCGAACGTGTAGTGCTGGCCCTGGAGGGCGGCCCAGGTCGAGTAGACGATGAACCCGCCGAGCCCGAGGACGACGGCCACCGGCGTCAGCCACCAGCGGTCGCGGCGGCTGGTCTCGCCGAAGCCGCGGGACCGCATCGGGAGGGAGACGACCGGCATGGCTGGCCTCCGGGGGGGCGGGACCAGGGACAAGGGAATTGCACGATAAGGCCGCCCCCGCGCGGCCGCAAGCAAAAAAACCGGGCCCGCACTGTCTCACGGATATCCGGCGGCCGGCCGGAATTGTGATTTGACGCCGCCAAACGGGAGTGTAGAGTACATATGTATAAATCCGCCCACCGCGGTGTCTGTCCGCGGGGCGGGCCCCGACCGTGACCGGATACGGGATCGGTCGGTGCCCGGCCTAAACGGCTCAACGGTCACGAGTTCCGGCGCGGTCCGTGGCCGGGCACAGCAGGCCCCTCAGACCCCGCCCAGCGCGGAATCGCTGCAAATCGTGGGCGAAACAGCCCGCCCGGCCGGTCCGCAAAAAAGTAAGGGGGGAGGGGGTGGCCAATCCCCTCGCTTTCCCCTGCGAAACCGCCTTGACGAAATCTTGATGCGGCCGGCCCCGACTTTGACCCCCATTTGACGCGGCCCCGGCTCTAATTCGGGTGTCCCGAGGGGGCCGTTATGGACGTGCTGTGGTTGGCCGGGGTGGTGGTCTTCTTCGGCGGTTCGTGGCTGCTCGTCGGCCTGCTCGACCGCCTGCGGGGGGAGGGGTAGCCGTGGACTGGACGCTGGTTCTGGCGGCGGCGCTGGCCGCCGGCCTCGGGGTGTACCTCGGGGTGGCGCTGCTCAAGCCGGAGTGGTTCTCATGACATCCGCCGATTACCTGCAACTCGGGCTGTACGCCGCCGTTCTGACGGCCGGCGTCAAGCCGCTCGGGTGGTACATGGCCCGGGTGTACCAGGGCCGGGCCCCCGGGCTGGAGCCGGTCCTCGGACCGGCCGAGCGGCTCGTCTACCGGGCCGCCGGGGTGGACCGCTCGGCCGAGATGACCTGGCAGCGGTACGCCGCCGCGGTGCTCGGGTTGAGCCTCGTCAGCGTGCTGGCGGTGTACGCCGTCCAGCGGCTGCAAGGGGTCCTGCCGCTCAACCCGGCGGGCCAGCCGGCCGTGTCCCCGGACTCGGCGTTCAACACCGCCGTCAGCTTCGCCAGCAACACCAACTGGCAGGGGTACGGCGGCGAGGCGACCATGAGTTACCTCACCCAGATGGCCGCCCTGACGGTCCAGAACTTCGTCTCGGCCGGGGTCGGGATGGCGGTCCTGGTGGCCCTGATCCGCGGGTTCGCCCGGGCCAACTCGCCGACCATCGGCAACTTCTGGGTCGACCTGACCCGGGGCACCCTGTACATCCTGCTGCCGCTGTCGGTCGTGTTCGCCCTGGTGCTGGCGTCGCAGGGGGTGGTGCAGACGTTCGAGCCGTACCGGGAGGTGCAACTTCTGGAACCGACGGAACAGACCACCGACGGCGTGACGACGCCGGTGACGACCCAGACGGTGGCCGTCGGGCCGGCCGCCTCCCAGGTCGCCATCAAGCAACTCGGGACCAACGGCGGCGGGTTCTTCAACGCCAACTCGGCCCACCCGCTCGAAAACCCCACGCCGCTGTCCAACTTCCTCCAGTGCCTGGCCATCCTGCTGATCCCGGCCGGCCTGTGCTGGACGTTCGGCGAGCTGGTCGACGACCGCCGGCAGGGGTGGGCCCTGTACGCCGCGATGGCGGTCATCTTCGCGGTCATGCTCGGGGTGTGCGTCTGGGCCGAGGCCCGGGGGAACCCGGCGGTCGCGGCCGTCCCCGGGGTCGAGCAGCCGGCCGGCAACACCGAGGGGAAGGAGACCCGGTTCGGGGTGGCCAACACGGCCCTCTGGGCGGTCGCCACCACGGCCGCGTCGAACGGGTCGGTGAACGGGATGCACGACTCGTTCACCCCGCTCGGCGGGCTGGTCCCGATGTGGCTGATGCAGCTCGGAGAGGTGGTGTTCGGCGGGGTCGGGTCGGGGCTGTACGGGATGATCGTCTTCGCCGTGGTGGCCGTCTTCCTGGCCGGGCTGATGGTCGGCCGGACGCCCGAGTACCTGGGCAAGAAGGTCGGGGCGTTCGAGGTCAAGATGGCGTCGCTGGCGGTCCTCATCCCGTGCGGCATGGTCCTCCTGGCGACGGCCGCCGGGGTGATGTTCGAGGACGGCCGCAAGGGGGTGCTGAACTCCGGCCCGCACGGGTTCTCGGAAATCCTGTACGCCGCCTCGTCGGCGTCGAACAACAACGGGTCGGCGTTCGCCGGGCTGAGCGCCAACACCCCGTTCTACAACGGGCTGCTCGGGCTGTGCATGCTGGTCGGCCGGTTCGGGGTGATGATCCCGGTAGTCGCCCTGGCAGGGTCGCTGGCCGCCCGGAACAAGGTCCCGGCCGGGCCGGGGACGCTCCCCACCCACACCCCACTGTTCGTGGGGATGCTGGTCTCGGTGGTGGTCGTGGTCGGGGCCCTGAGCTTCTTCCCGGCCCTGGCCCTGGGGCCGATCGTGGAACAGATCGCGGCGGCCAACCCCGCCGCCGGAGGGTAACGCGGTGACGACGAGTGTTCCGCGGGCCGGGTTCCTCAACCCGGGGGTGGTCGGCGGGGCCCTGTGGGCGTCGGTCGTCAAGCTCGACCCCCGCCAGCAGGTCAAGAATCCGGTGATGTTCGCCGTCTACCTCGGCGGCATCCTGACCACGATCCTCGGCGTCCGGGCTTTGGGCGGCAGCGGCGAGGAGTCGGCCGGGTTCGTCCTCGGGGTGTCGGCCTGGCTGTGGGCCACGGTCCTGTTCGCCAACCTCGCCGAGGCCCTGGCCGAGGGGCAGGGGAAGGCCCAGGCGGCCGCGCTGCGGGCGGCCCGGTCGCAGGTGACGGCCTACCGGGTGAGTGACGGGAAGACCGAGCCCGTCCCGGCGGCCGAGTTACGGCTTGGCGACCTCGTCCGGGTGACGGCCGGGGAGACCATCCCGGCCGACGGGGAGGTGGTCGAGGGCGTGGCGTCCGTCGACGAGAGCGCCGTCACCGGGGAGAGCGCCCCGGTGGTCCGGGAGAGCGGCGGGGACCGGTCGGCCGTCACCGGCGGCACCCGGGTGATCTCGGATTGGCTGGTCATCAGGGTGACGGCCACCCCCGGCCAGAGCTTCCTGGACCGGATGATCGCGATGGTCGAGGGGGCGAGGCGGCAGAAGACGCCGAACGAGATCGCCCTGGCGATCCTGCTGGCGGCGCTGACGCTGATCTTCCTCCTGGTCGTGGTCACGCTGCTGCCGTTCTCGCAGTACAGCGCCGAGGTCTCCGGCCGCGGCCGGGTGGTGTCGGTGACGGTGCTGGTGGCCCTGTTGGTGTGCCTGGCCCCGACCACCATCGGGGCGCTGCTCTCGGCCATCGGCATCGCCGGGATGAACCGGCTCAGCCGGGCGAACGTGGTGGCCATGTCCGGCCGGGCGGTGGAGGCGGCCGGGGACGTGGACGTGCTGCTGCTCGACAAGACCGGGACGATCACCCTGGGCAACCGGCAGGCCAGCCGGTTCGCCCCGGCCGAGGGAGTGGCCGAGCAAGAACTGGCCGAGGCCGCTCAGCTCGCCTCGCTGGCCGACGAGACGCCGGAGGGGCGGAGCATTGTGGTGCTGGCCAAGACCCGGTACGGGCTCCGCGGCCGGGACCTGGAGCAGGTCAAGCCGAGCTTCGTGCCGTTCACCGCCCGGACCCGGATGAGCGGGGTGGACCTGGACGGGGCGGTCATCCGGAAGGGGGCGGCCGACTCGGTCGAGGCTCATGTGAAGGCGCTGGGCGGCGACTTCCCGGCCGGGGTCCGCACGACCGTCGAGGGGATTGCCCGGGCCGGCGGGACGCCGCTGGTGGTCAGCCGGGACGCCCGGGTGCTCGGGGTGATCGAGCTGAAGGACGTGGTCAAGGGCGGGATCAAGGAGCGGTTCGCCGAGCTGCGGCGGATGGGCATTAAGACGGTGATGATTACCGGCGACAACCCGCTGACGGCCGCCGCCATCGCGGCCGAGGCCGGGGTGGACGACTACCTGGCCGAGGCCACACCGGAGGCGAAGCTAGCGCTCATCCGGGAGTACCAGACGGGCGGCCGGCTGGTGGCCATGACCGGGGACGGGACGAACGACGCCCCGGCCCTGGCCCAGGCGGACGTGGCGGTCGCCATGAACACCGGCACCCAGGCGGCCAAGGAGGCCGGGAACATGGTCGACCTGGACTCGAACCCCACGAAGCTCATCGAGGTCGTGAACATCGGCAAGCAGTTGCTGATGACCCGGGGGGCGTTGACCACGTTCAGCATCGCCAACGACGTGGCCAAGTACTTCGCCATCCTGCCGGCCGCCTTCGCGGCGACGTACCCGGAGCTGCGGGCCCTCGACCTGATGGGCCTGGCGTCGCCGGCGAGTGCCATCCTGTCGGCCGTGATCTTCAACGCCGTCGTCATCGTGGCGCTGGTGCCGCTGGCCCTGAAGGGGGTGGCGTACCGGCCGGTCGGGGCGGCCCAACTGCTCCGGGACAACCTGCTCGTGTACGGCCTCGGCGGGCTGATCGTGCCGTTCGTCGGGATCAAGGCCATCGACCTGCTGCTGTCGGCCGCCGGGCTGGCATGACCCGGCGAGCGGGGGGCGTGAGCCCCCTGATCCCCGCAGCAATCAGGGGGCTCACGCCCCCCGCTCGCCAAGAAGCATCCGAGGAGGTCTCTCGTGTTCGCCGAACTCCGCCGGGCGGTCGTGGTGCTGGCCCTGCTGACGGTCCTGACCGGCGGGCTGTACCCGCTGGTCGTGACCGTGATCGCCCGGGCCGCCTTCCCCCGGCAGGCCGCCGGGTCGATCATCGAGCGAGACGGGCAGGCGGTCGGGTCGGACCTGATCGGCCAGCCGTTCTCGAAGCCCGAGTACTTCTGGGGCCGGGCGTCGGGCACGTCGCCGGTGCCGTACAACGCGGCCGCCTCGTCCGGGACCAACCTGGGGCCGACCAACCCGGACCTGACGAAGGCCGTGGCCGAACGGGTCGACGCCCTGCGGAAGGCCGACCCGGACCTCGGCCCCGTCCCCGTCGACCTGGTAACGGCGTCCGGCAGCGGGCTCGACCCGCACATCAGCCCGGCGGCCGCCGCGGTCCAGGTCCGGCGGGTGGCCCGAGCCCGGGGCCTGTCCGAAGACCGGGTGCGGGAGCTGGTCGCCCGGCACACCGAGGGCCGTCAGCTCGGCATCCTCGGCGAGCCGCGGGTGAACGTGTTACGGCTGAACCTCGACCTGGACGCCCTCAAGGGGGAAGGACGGACGCCATGAACGCCCTCGTGTCCGGCTGGCTGTGCGGCGGGTGGCGGCGGGTCGCCGCCTGGCTGATGACCAACCCGCCGAACCCGTTGGTCTGGCCCTGCCTGCGGGCCGCTCATTAGAGTAGAGCGGCTGCCTACAGCCCCGACGACACCCTCCCGGCTTCGGCCATGCCTGACGCCCGGCCAGACCCCGACGACCTGCTGGCCCGGGTCCGGGCCGAGGAGGCGCATTCCCGGAAGGGCCGGCTGAAAATCTTCTTCGGGTACGCGGCCGGGGTCGGGAAGACGTTCGCCATGCTGGAGGCGGCCCGGCGGGAGCGGACGGCCGGCCGGGACGTGGTCGTCGGGTACGTCGAGCCGCACGGCCGGGCCGAGACCGAAGCCCTCCTCGAAGGGCTTGAGGCGCTCCCGACGCGGGCCGTCGAGCACCGGGGCGTCACCCTCCGCGAGTTCGATGTCGACGCCGCCCTGCTCCGCCGGCCGGACATCCTCCTCGTCGACGAGCTGGCCCACACCAACGCCCCCGGCGGCCGCCACGCCAAGCGGTGGCAGGACGTGGAGGAGTTGCTCGACGCCGGCGTCACCGTCTGGACCACCCTCAACGTCCAGCACGTCGAGAGCCTGAACGACGTGGTCGCCCAGGTGACCGGGGTGGCCGTCCGGGAGACCGTCCCGGACCGCGTCTTCGACCGGGCCGACGAGCTGGAGCTGGCCGACCTCGCCCCGGACGACCTCCTGGCCCGACTCCGGGCTGGGAAGGTGTACCGCCCCGAACAGGCCGGGCGGGCGGCCGAACACTTCTTCACCCCGGGCAACCTCGTCGCCCTCCGGGAACTGTCCCTCCGCCGGGCCGCCGAGCGGGTCCATGCCGAGGTGGAGACGGCCCGCCGGCGGCGGGCGGCCGGAGCCCCGTGGGCGACCGCCGACCGGCTGCTCGTGTGCGTCGGCCCGAGCCCGACCACCGCCCGGGTGATCCGGACCGCGAAGCGGATGGCCGCCGCCCTCGACGCCCCGTGGCTGGCGGTGGCGGTCGAGCCGCCGGGGGCCGGCGACCCGGCCGGCCGGGAGCGGGTGGCGGCCCACCTCCGACTGGCCGCGCGGCTCGGGGCCGAGACCGTCACCCTGGCCGGGGAGGGCGTGGCGGCGGTCGTCCTGGAGTACGCCCGGTCCCGGAACGTGACCAAGCTGTTCGTCGGCAAGACCCACCGGCCGCGGTGGCGGCGGCTGGTGGCCGGCGGGGTGGTCGAGGACCTGCTCGACGGCAGCGGCGACATCGACGTGTACGTCATCCACGGGGCCGACGACGGGCCGGCCCCGGCCCGACCGGACCGCACGCCGGGCCCGACCCCGCGG
>JAIEQO010001040.1 GCA_019747655.1 Gemmataceae bacterium
CGCTGGCCGAGGCCGTCGCCGACCGCCCGGCCCCGGCCCCGCCGGCCGCCCGGGAGATCGAGCGGTTCCTGGCCCTGGCCGAGCAGCCGGCGGGTAGCCCGGTCGCGGACGAGCGGCCCGCCCACCCGGCCGTGCGGGTGAACGCGGCCGAAGGGGTGAATCGGAACAACATCCAACAACTCCGGATCGCGCTGAACGAGGCCGATGTGGTGGCCGGTCTCCCCGACTTGACCAGCGAAGACCTCGGCTTCGACGGTGTCCTAGGACTTCAGACCGAGGTGGTCAGGCAGGCTGGCCAGGCCGGCAGCCGGCGGGCCCAGCAGCCGCAAGCCTTCAGCGAGTCCATCATCCTCGAATCGCCGCCGGCGCCGAACCTCGCCCCGGGGCGGCGGGGGTGGGCGGCCGGGCGGTCACCGGAGCCGCAGCCGCCGGCGACCGCGACCGGGAACAGGCTGACGACCACCCGGGTCGAGTCGGCGGACGCGCTGATGCTGGAAGCGAAGGACCCGGCCCGCAATGCCGTCATCCGTCGGAGCTACATCAAGAAGTAGCCGGGTCGTTCACCGCACCGGCCGGGAGGCCTGTGCCACCAAGACATCCGCCTCGGTGGCACAGGCCTCCCGGCCGGTGCTCCTCCATTTCGTTCCAACTCGGCTTGTTAACTGATAATTCGTATAGTATATTTCTCGTGGCGGTGCGGCCGCGGCCCGACGGCGAGAGTACCGTGGCAGGTACCCGGCACGGTGGCGTGAGGGCACAAGCCGTGATATCGCAACCAGTAACGTCCGAATCCGAAGCCGAGCGATGCAGGGTCGTCGCCGGGGGTGGGGGTAAAAAGAGGACGGAAGTTCAGGATCCGGTCGAGGTTACGCATTCAACGGTGGTGAATCGAAAGAATAAGGGGGGAGGGGGTAGCACCAAACCGGCGGCCGCGGCCCGGGCGTCGTCCCGCCTAAACCCCGCCGCCACTTCCCTTTTAGTAGTCGACGCCCAACAGGGCTTCACCGCGCTGTGCCCGAACGAGTTGCCGGTGCCGGGGGGTGTGGCCATCGTCCCGGCGGTGAACGCCTTGCTGGCCCTGCCGTTCGCCCGGGTCGACGCCACCCAGGACTGGCACCCGCCGGACCACCGCTCGTTCCACGGACAGCGGGACGGCTTCTACCCGCCCCACTGCGTCGCCGGCACCCCCGGGGCCGAGTTCCTGCCCGGGCTGCACACCCACCGGTTCCACGCCGTCTGGCGGAAGGGCTACCACCAGGACTTCGAGGCGTATGCCGTCACCGCCCAGCACCCGGCGTTCGCCGCCTTCCTGCGGGCCAGCGGCATCACGGCCGTGGTGGTGTGCGGCATCGCCACCAACATCTGCTGCTTCTACGCAGCCCGGGACCTACGGCGGGAGGGGTTCGAGGTGTGGCTGGCCGAGGACGCCGCCGCCGGCATCGACGTGCCGGCCGCCGGGCTGTTCCAGGCGGCCGCCCGGCGCGAAGGGGAGGGATTAGGCATCCGGTACGTCACCGTCGCCTCCGTCCGGGAGGCAATGACCAATTCCCAATGACCCACCAATGACCAAGAAGGCTGCCGTTGTTTTCCGTGGTCATTGGTGGGTCATTGGGAATTGGTCATTCCCCGGTTACCAGTCCGACGGGGGGATGTCGCCGCCGGACCGGGTGGTCAGGTGGGTGATGACGAGCGGGCTCATGGTGTCCCGGGCGAAGATCACCCGGCCGTCGCCCATTAGGAAGTTGCACCCGCCGGTGTGGAAGGCGTAGGCCTCGTTGTTGTTGTTGCAGTTGATCACGCACGGCCCGCCGAACGTGTTCCCGTCGGTCGTCGTCCCGTCCACCCAGTACTCGTTGTCCGGGTCGGCCCACCCGGCCCCGCTCGACCGGGCGGTGGCGACCAGCCGGTTCTTGACGTACCGGGCCGGGCGGCCGGCGTCCTCGGTCCACAGGACGGTGCCCGACGCCCCGTCCGAGATGCCCACGATCGTCTGCTTCGGCCGCTGGTTGTAGAACGGCGGGTTCATCCCGGTGGTGAACGACGAGATCGTGCTCATCGGCAGGACGGCCCCGACGTACTGGGTCGAGTCGTTACCGGCCACCCACCCGGTCGGCGGCGGGACGAGTTCCAGCGGCGGGGTCCACAGCCGCTGGTTGACCCCGTTCAGGACGGCGTAGTCGGCGGCCGCCACCCCCGGCACCCACCGCGGCGTCTGGCCCGGGTTCACCCCGGTGTCCCGCCGGTCGCTCCCCGGGGTGCTCGGGCAGAGGAACACCTTGAGCGGGACGCCGACCACGGCCGCGTTCTCCGGGGCGCTGAAGGAGTAATCCCACCGGTACTGGTCGTACAGCGGGGACTGCTCCAGGTACGGCAGGAGGATGGTCCCCGGGCCGTGGGAGATCGTCCCGGACGCCGGGGCCGGGACCCGGAACTCGGGGACCGGGAACCCGGGGGCGGCGTCCACCCGGGCCGGCGGCAGCCACCCGAAGGCGCTCTCGAAGTTGTGGACCGCCAGGCCGATCTGGTGGAGGTTGTTCTGGCAGCTCATCCGGGACGCGGCCTCCCGGACCTTCTGGACCGCAGGCAGCAGCAGCCCGACGAGCACGGCGATGATGG
Organism: Gemmataceae bacterium; assembly: GCA_019747655.1. Classification (GTDB taxonomy): domain Bacteria; phylum Planctomycetota; class Planctomycetia; order Gemmatales; family Gemmataceae; genus Urbifossiella. Next base: position 2,617 of record JAIEQO010001040.1, read on the forward strand.
CGATCACCACCAGCAGCTCGATCAGGGTGAACCCGCGGCGGCTTGCGGGACGGGGCACGGTCATGACGAACTCCCTGGCGGAAGGATGAAGTCTGGGGATCGGACGGGGCTACCGCCGGCGGGGCGGGCCGTCGAGCTTGAGCGGGTCCAGGGCGTTCGACCCGGGCTGGATCGTGGCCGTCAGCCCGGACGAGTCCTTGCGGAGGTACTTCTGGGGCACCTGGAACGCCACCCGCTTGGTCTGGTCGCTCCCGTCCTCGGACGACTGCACGGCGAACGCCACCGCCACCCGGTACTCCCCGGCCGGGGCGCCGTCGTCCTTCAGGTAGGTCGTCAGGGTAAACTTGCCCTGGTCGTCGGTGGTGGCGTGGGGCGGGTAGCCGGCGTCATTCACGGGATCGGTCGGGTGGAAGGCCACGTCCACCCCGGGCAGCGGCTCGCCGTTGTACAGCACCTGCCCGGTGACGGGGTAGACCTTGAGCCGGCCGTCGCCGCACCCGGCCACCAGGGCGGCGACGGCCAACAGCGCGCAAGGGAGGTACGGACGGGCCGGCCGGGCCGTCATGGCGGGTGCCTGGGGTTCGGGATTCGGGAGGGCACCGAGATGATAAGCGGCCCGGGCGGGCCCGGGCAGGGCCGCCATCCCAATTGGGCGAAACCTCAGCCGATCTTCACGGGACCATCAAAGAGGGGTCGGGTCAGGCCGACCGGTCGGCCAGCCGGGTGCGGGCCCGTCCGAGTAGCACCGCGTGGTCGAAGGCCAGCGGCGGCGGCTTGTCGAGCGGGAACCAGCCGACCTCGGCGGCGTCGTCGGCCGCCTTCGGCTTGAGCCGCTCGGCATCGACCCGGGCCAGGTAGACGACGCTGACCGTCCAACCCCGGGGGTCGCGGCCGGGGTCGCCGGCGGTGTAGAGCTGCTCCAACTCGCCGACCGACGTACCCGTTTCCTCCAACAACTCCCGCCGGGCGGCCTCGGTCAGGGTCTCACCCTCGTCCACGAAACCACCCGGAAACGCCCACTTCCCGGCGAACGGCTCGTTCTTGCGGCGGATCAGCAGGACCTTCGGCCGGGCGTCCCGGTCCACCACGATCAAGTCCACGGTCAAGGCCGGGCGGGGGTAGTCGTAACTGTGCTTCTTACCCCGTTTCGCCGGCATCGCCGCCCCTCCGAGGCCCAACGACTTCGGGCCGACGCTCCGGCCCCGCCTTGAGGAACTTACCCGCCGGCCGCCCGCCCGCCAACCGGGGGATTTTCCGACCACCCGCTTAGAATGCTGGGCCGGACCGAACGCGCTCAGCCCGACACCGGGCCCACACGGGGCGACGGGGGGCGGATCGTGCGGCCGCGGCGGAAACTGGGGAGAGGTGCCTTGTGCGGGTGGAACGGCTGGTGTGTTGGGAGGCGGCGGATGCGGCGGACCCGGTGACCCGGGCGGCCGGGCGGCTGTACGAGCAGACGCTCGACCCGGACGAGCGGATTCCGTGGGCGTGGATCGAGCGGTCGCTGGGCCGGACGGCGGCCCCCGGCGGGTGGCAGAAGCACCTGCTGTTGGCCGCCCCCGCGGGCAAGGAGGACGACCCCGGGTGGCTGGCCGGGTACGCCTACGGGGCGTTCCTCCCCGGCTACGGCGGCTACCTCTGCTATGTGGGCGTCGCCCCCTGGGCCCGGCGGTTCGGGGTCGGTACGAAGCTCTTCGGGGAGTTCTTCCGGGCCGTGCGGGCGGACGCCGACCGGCTCGGCGAGCGGCTGCCGTTCGTGGTCTGGGAGAGCCACCGGCCGGCCGAGCCGATGACGGCCGCCGAGCGGAACCTGTGGGCGGCCCGGACGCGGCTGTTCGACCGGGTCGGCGGGCGGTGGGTCGAGGGGGTGGACTTCCTCTCCCCGAACTTCGCCGAGGACGGCGGCGAGCCGGTGCCGTTGCAGGTGCTCGTCAAGCCGGTGGACCGGCCATTGGCCGAGTTCACCCCGCGTCGGCTGCGGCGGCTGGTCGGCGGTCTGCACGAGCGGGTGTACCGCAACGGACCCGGGGACGCCCTTTATGACGGAACGTTCCCGCCCGGGTGCCGGCTGCGGCTCGTGCCGGCCCGCCGGGCGGGCGGGGCCGACCGGGTGACGAGCCGGTGACGCATCCGTAGGGTGGGGCCAACGGTCCGCTGGCCCCACCCGACGAACATGCCCACCGAGCCCCGCAACTATTCGGCCCGGTACGTCTTCCCGGCGGCCGGGCCGCCCCTCGCGGGCGGCTCGGTCACGGTCCGGGGCGACCGCATCCTGTCCGTCGACCCGGCCGGGGCACGACCGCCGGACGAGTATTTCGGCAACGCGGCCATCATCCCCGGGCTGGTCAACGCCCACACCCACCTCGACCTGTCCGGGGCGCGGGGACTCATCCCGCCGACCGACCCCCATCACTTCACCGACTGGCTCCGGGGCGTGATCGCCTACCGCCGGACGCGGTCGCCGGAGCAGGTCCAGGCCGACATCCGGGCCGGCCTCGCCGAGTGCCTGCGGGCCGGCACGACGCTGATCGGCGACATCGCCTCCGAAGGCGCGAGCTGGGATACGGTGATCGCGTCGCCAACGCGGGCGGTGGTGTTCCTGGAGATCATTGGCCTCCAGGGGTGGCGAGGGGAGGAGTTCAAGTTCGCCATGCACTACTGGGGGCGGTGGCATTCGGGGCGGGCGATGTGTCGGCCCGGCCTGAGCCCACACGCCCCGTATAGCGTGGCCGATTCTTTCATCCGGATGTCGAGTGGTTTCGAGCTACCGATCACGATCCATTGGGCGGAGACGCCCGCAGAGATGGAGTTGATCGCCTCGCGGTCCGGACCGTTCGTCGACTTTCTCCGCGGGGTCGGGGTGTGGGACGAGGCCGAACTCGTCCCGAGCCACCGGCAGTTACTCGCCTCCATCGGGCTCCACGCCCCGCGCGCCATTCTCGCCCACGCCAACTACCAGCCGACGGACGCGATGTGGCGTCCGGGCCTGACCGTCGCCTACTGCCCGCGGACGCACGCGGCGTTCGACCACCCGCCGCACCCGTTCCGGGAGTTCCTGGCCCGCGGCGTCCGGGTCTGCCTCGGCACGGACAGCCTCGCCTCCAACCCCGACCTCGATGTCCTCGCCGAGGCCCGGTTCGTCCACGCGAAGTACCCCGACTTCCCCGGCGACGTGCTGCTCAAGATGGTGACGCTCGCCGGGGCCGAGGCCCTCGGCTGGGCCGACGAGGCGGGCAGCCTGGAGCCGGGCAAGTCGGCCGACCTTGTCGTCGTGCCGCTGCCGGACCGGGACGCCGCCGACCCACACGAGTTGCTCTTCGCGGAACACCCCGGCGAGCGGCGGGCGCTGTTCCGGGGGGTGTGGAGATGATCCGTGGCGAGCGGGGGGCGTGAGCCCCCTGATCTGCCCAACATCAGGGGGCTCACGCCCCCCGCTCGCCAAATCACACGCGCACTTCCTCGTCCCGCGTCACCCCGGGCTGAAACAGGCCGGCGACCAGGGCCTCGACCTCGTCCCGCACCCGGTCGGCCTCGTCCCACGCCCCGCGGACCACCGCGTCCCGGTCGGCCGGCGGGTGGACGTCGGAGTAATCGTCGATCACCAGCCGGCCGCGGTTGTCGTCCTTCTCCCGGGCCCGCTCGCAGTCCTTGGCGATCCGCAGCGTCATCCCGGCGAACTGCCGCAGGCCCTCGGCCGGGTCGGTCAGCTCCAGGTCGGACAGCAACAACTGCCGCTGGTACTCCCACTCCGGCCGGTCGGCCGCCGGCGTCACTAGCACCCGCCCTGCGTCCGCCGCACCCCCCGCGACCAGCTCCCGCACCCGGTCCCGCAGGCCCCCGAGGGCGTAGTACGCGGCGTAGAACCGGTACGCCTCCAGCCCCTTCACCCGGTCGGCCTCGGACAGGATGTTCCGGCCCAGCCCGGGGATGTCCTTCTGGGTGTACGTCTCCTGCCCGCCGGCCGCCGCCAGCCGCCCGGCCGCGTCCCGCATCAGCTCGACGGTGTCCCGGCGGAGCACCCGGAAGTCGAACCGGGTCCGCCTGGCCCGGTCCCGGGCCTTGTACTTGGCCTCGTTCCGCTTCAGGGCGTAGATGTTGTCGGACAGCATCCACCCCGGGCTGATCCCGTTGTGGCCGTGGTAGTCGCCCCGCCCGGCGGCGATCAGGGAGAACGGGAAGGCGACCTTCTGCGGCGGCAGGTCGGCCCCGAACGCGATCACCGTGTACGGCGACCGGCTCAGGTCGCACGGGAACTGGACGCTCACCCCGAGCCCGAAGAACACCCCCTCGCCGGCCCACAACTCCTGGTCCGGGGCCCGGCTGGTGTGGTTCGACCCGACGTTCCCGCCGTACCCGACGTTCCCCCGGCCGCCCGGCCACAGGGTCGAGATCAAGAGCGACTGGTGGTGGACGCCGACGAACGGCCCGAGGACGCAGGACGAGACCTCGCCGGCCCCGACGGCGGTGTTCGGCCCGACCACGCTGTTCGTCACCTTCCCGTGCCGCTCGACCGTGGCCGACTCGACCAGGACCGACGACAGGACCTCCGACATCCCCGTCACCCGGCAGCCCCACTGGACCAGCGAGTCGGTCAGGACGGAGCCGGACTCGACCACGGCCGGCTCGTCCGGGCTGCTCAGGATGGTGCAGCGGGCCACGCACGCCGCCCCGTCGACGTGGGCCGCCGGCCCGACGTAGGCGTCTTCGAGCCGGGGTACACTCCAGACCCGGGTCCCGGCGCCGATCACGCCGCGGTCGGCCGTCGCCCGGTCGCGGTACTCGGCCACGGCCTTGCGGTAGCCCTCCAACTCGGCCCGGCGGTCGAGCGGCCGGGCCGCCAGCGTGGCCAGCTCGACGTCGAGTTCCGCGAACACCTCGATTTCCCGCCCGCCGCTCTCCAGGGCCACCGGCACCCGCCGGCCGTTGCCGAACGAGGTCCCGACGGAGCAGACGACTCGCCCGCAGTCGGCCACCACCGCCTCTTCGCACACCACAATGTTGGCCAACAGCCGCACGTCCTTGACCACCGCGTTGTGGCCGATCACGCAGTCGGAGAGGGCCGAGTTCGACACCCCGGCGATCACCTCGACGCCGTCCGCGAGTGCGACGTAGCGGGTGAACCGGCCCAACACCACCTCCCCGGCCAGCTCGCAGTTCCGCACCCGCCGGGGGTTGAACCCGTCGGCCACCCGGACCCGGGACCAGTCCCGGGCGGTGTTTCCTAGCGCCTCCAACAGTGCGATCTCGGGCTTGAACAATTCGCGGAGTGGGGTGTCGCCGAGGGCCAGGGCGACCCCGCCGTCCCGGCGGACCGAGGCCACGTCGCGGAGGAACAGGGACTCGCCGGCGAGCTGCCGGACGCGGGCTTCGAGGGTGTCGGTCATGCTGAACTCCAAAGTCAAATCAAGATGATTCACCACAGAGTCACAGCGGGCACCGAGCGGAGGAAGACAGAACCGAGATCAAACTTTCTCTGTTTTTGCCTGCTCTGTGTTCTCTGTGACTCTGTGGTGAATTCCTCTCCGACCCGACTCACTCCACCGTGACGCTCTTGGCCAGGTTCCGCGGCTTGTCCACGTCGCAGCCGCGGATGCGGGCGATGTGGTACGCCAGCAGTTGCAGCGGGATGACGGCCACCAGCGGCTGGAGGTAGTCCGGCACGTCGGGCACGAAGATCACGTCGTCGGCCTTCGACGCCACGTGCCCGTCCCCCTCGGTGGCCACCGCGATCACCGGCCCCCGGCGGGCCTTCACCTCCTCCAGGTTGCTCATCGCCTTGTCCGAGATCGCCCCCCGCAGGGCCAGGAAGACGCTCGGGGTGTCCTCGTCGATCAGCGCGATCGGCCCGTGCTTCATCTCGGCCGCCGGGTAGCCCTCGGCGTGGGCGTAGCTGATCTCCTTCAGCTTCAACGCCCCTTCGAGGGCGACCGGGAAGAGGTACTGCCGGCCGAGGAACAGGAAGTTCCGGTTCCGGCTGTACTTCTCGGCCACCCGGCGGACGGCCCCGTCGCACTGCAGGGCCCGCTCGATGACCGCCGGCAGGGCCTTCATCTCGTCGACCATCCGGGCCCCCTGGAGGGCCGAGATGTGCCGCAGCCGGCCCAGGTGCAACGCCAGCATGGCCAGGGTCAGCACCTGGCTGGTGAACGCCTTGGTGCTGGCCACCCCGATCTCGGGGCCGGCGTGCAGGTAGATGCCGCCGGACGCCTCCCGGGCGATGGTGCTGCCGACCACGTTGCAGATGGCCAGGGTGGTGTGCCCCTTCCGCTTCGACTCCCGCATCGCCGCCAGGGTGTCGGCGGTTTCGCCGGACTGGCTGATGGCGATGACGATGGTGTTCGGGTCGGTCGGGGCGTTCCGGTAGCGGAACTCGCTGGCGTACTCGACCTCGACCGGGACCTGGGCCAGCTCCTCGATCAGGTACTCGCCGACCAGGGCGGCGTGCCAGCTCGTCCCGCAGGCCGTCAGGATGATCCGGTTGGCCCGCCGGAGGGTGGCGTTGTCGACGTTCAGCCCGCCGAAGTGGGCGGTCGCCTCGTCCGCGTCCAGCCGCCCCCGCATGGCGTTCTCCAGCGCCCGCGGCTGCTCGTGGATCTCCTTGAGCATGTGGTGCTCGTAGTCGCCCTTGTCGGTGTCCCCCTCCTCCCAGTCGATCCGCTGGACGGCCGCCGACACCCGGGTCCGCTCGCGGTCGTACAGGTGCCACTCGTCGGCCGCCAGTTGGCAGACCTGGTGGTCCTGGAGGTAGACGACCTCCCGGGTCTGGCCCAGGAGGGCGGTCGGGTCGGACGCCAGGAAGTGCTCCCCGGCCCCGACCCCGACGACCAGCGGCGAGCCGAGCCGGGCCCCGATGATCGTCCCCGGCTCCTCCGGGCTGATGACCGCCAGCCCGTAGGTCCCCTTGAGCAAGGGCAGGGTGCGGACGACGGCCTCCAGCAGGTCGCCGTCGAAGTGGAAGGCGACGAGCTGGGCGATCACCTCGGTGTCGGTGTCGCTGTGGAACTCGACCCCGGCGTCCTCCCGGAGGTGCCGCTTGAGGGCCTCGTAGTTCTCGATCACCCCGTTGTGGACGACGGCCACCCGGCCGTCGGACGAGACGTGCGGGTGGGCGTTGGCGTCGGTGGCCGGGCCGTGGGTGGCCCAGCGGGTGTGGCTGATGCCGAGGCACCCGGGGGCCGGCCGGTCGGCCAGTTGGCGGACCAGGTTGGCGATCCGCCCGGCCCGCTTCCGCAGGTGCAGGTGGAGCACCCCGTTGCCGGTCAGGGTGGCCAGCCCGGCGCTGTCGTACCCCCGGTACTCGAGCCGGTGGAGGCCGTCGATCAGGA
>JAIEQO010000984.1 GCA_019747655.1 Gemmataceae bacterium
TGTCGCCGACCGACCCCGCGACCGGGACGGCGGCCGGGTCCCACAGGATGTCGGCCGTCAAGGGGTCGCCCGGCGGGGCCGACAGGTCGATCGCCGTCGCCGGGGCGGTCGACGCCCCCTCGGTGGTCGGGCCGCGGAACGGCTCGGCCGCCGGCGGCGGGGCGTCGGCCTCGGGGCCGGTGACGGTGACGACCGACGGGGCCACCTCGGCGGCCGCCAGCCAGGCCGGGGCGTCGGCCGGCGGCAGGAGGTCGGCCAGTGGGTCGAGCGGGGAGTACAGGCTGTTCGGGGCGTTCAGGTCTTCGAGCTGCGTGACGCCCAGCCGGGCCCGCGGGCGGAACCGGGCACGGACCGTCTCGGTCAGAATCCTTCGGGGCGACATGGGCGAACGTCCTGGCGTGGGATGAGCGGCGTCCGATAAAACACCGGCCGAGTGGTCCATGTTGGCAGGTTCCGCCGCGGCGACAACCCGACTTGGACGATTTTCCGGGCGACGCGCCGGGACGGATTGTAACTGACCGACCGCCCGACCTCGACATTTACTGAACGTATGTTTACTATCACGATGGATGGGTGTGTCGGGGGGCGGTCCGATGCGGCGCACGACGAACACGACCGGCCGGCCGGACGCCGGGGCCAACCCGGGGGCCGTAGCGTGGCGGTATCCCGCACTAATTGGTGTGGGCCGCAAGCGGGGGCTGGGTATCGGGTTGGGTCGCGGCGGCCGGCCGAGCGTGACGGGGTGGCACCGCCGGAATCACGCGAAACCGCCACGAACCCCAGCGGTTCGTGGGTTGTGCAAAAATAAGGAGGGAGGGGGGAGGTGCAACCGGCCGTCAACGAACCCGCCATCGGCAGCCCGGAAGGGCCGCCCGGCTTTCCAGTTACGTTCGTCCGGCCCGACCAGCACCGCACCAAACTCGTCCACCCCGACGACGGACGGGGTGAGCCGGCCGCCGAGGGCGTTCGGAATGACCTCTTGGCCGGCGTCGGTCAGGTGGGCGACGGCCGAGTTGATCGTGCCCAGGTCGATCCCGATGATCGGGCCCATGTGGACGGGCCGTGGCGGGGCGGGGGCGTCGGTTGGGGGATAGCTTACGAACCGCGGCCGGCGGACCGATACCCGGGCGACGGCGGCGCTTCGGGCGGGCCGACTTCCGGGCCGGGCGGAAAATTCCTGTTGCGGGCCGAAGGTCGCCCCGTCATACTGTGGTTTCCCCACCCGCTGCCCGGAACGGCTTCCGTCGTCCCCCGCCTCGCGGCGGGACCGCGCCATGTTCCCGACCCCCGGCGGGGCGCCCCGACTCGACTCGCCGCCCGAGGACCTCGCCCGTGACCCGCCCCCCCTCCCCGCCCCGGCGCCGGGCCCGCGCCGGCACCGCGCTGGCCGTTCAGCACCTCGAAGACCGGTCGGTCCCGGCCGTGGTGGTCATCGACCTGGCCCTTTTCGACGCGGCCACGAACGGCACGCTCACGGGGCCCACGAACACCCCGCCTTCGTTCTCGGCCACCGTCCGGGAGAACACGGACCCGGACCCGGGGACCGTCCTCGCGGCCGAGTACTTCGTGCTACCTGCGGAAGCGGCCGGGCCGGACGGCACCACCTCCGGTACGGTGCTGACCGCAGTCGACGGGGCGTTCGACAGCCCGACCGAGGGCGTGTCCGCCACCCTCACGGCCGAGTTCGGGGCCTTACTCGACGGCGCCTACCGGGTGTACGTCCGGGGGCAGGACGCGACCTCGACCTGGGGGGATTTCTCGTCCGTCGAGTTCACCAAGGACACGACCACCGCGGCCCCGGTCATCAGCGGCGTGACCGAGGACACCGGCAGCTCCGCCCCCGACGGCATCACCCGGGACACGACCCCGACCTTCTCCGGGACGGCCGAGCCGGGCAGCACGGTCAACCTGGTCGCCGGCGAGTCCACGATCGGCACGGCCGTCGCCGACGGCGACGGGGCGTGGTCATTCGAGGTGACGGCCGCGCTGGCCGAGAGATCGCGTACGATCCTCGCCTACGCCACCGACGCCGCCGGCAACGGCAGCGACCCGTCCGACCCGTTCACCCTCGTCATCGACGCCACGGCCCCGACGGTCACGCTCGGCACGCCGGCCGCGGGCGACCGGGTCGGCGGCCCGGTCGCCTTCACTGGGACGGCGGACGACCCGAACCTCGACCGGGTGGAGGTGGTCGTCCGCCGCGGAGGGTTGGTCGTGTTCACCGGGTCCGACGAGGACCCGGCCGGCGGCTGGAGCGTCACCCTCGACACGGACGCGCTGGCCCGCGGCGACCACACCTGGACCGCAACCGCCTACGACCTGGCCGGGAACGCCGTCACGAGCGAAGAACGGACGTTCCGGGCGTACTCCGCTCCGGCCGCCAACTCGCTGATGGTCGAGGCGACCGAAGACACCGACACGGTCATCACCCTGACCGGGTCGGACGCGGACGGCGACGAGTTCACCTTCGAGGTGGTGGGCGGCCCGGCCCACGGGACACTCTCCGGCACCGCCCCGAGTCTGACGTACACCCCCGACCCGAACTACAACGGGCCGGACTCGTTCACCTTCCGGGTGTCCGATGGCCTCCTGTACAGCGAGGCGGTGACGGTGACGATCGCCGTCGCGGCGGTCAACGACGCCCCCGTGGCCGACCCGCAACCGGTCGGGGCGACGGAGGACACCCCGCGGGCCATCACCCTGACCGGGTCGGACATCGAAGGCTCCGCCCTCACCTACGTCGTCGTGGACGGGCCGGCCCACGGCACCCTGACCGGGACCGCCCCGAACTTTACCTACACCCCGGCCCTGAATTACAACGGCCCGGACGGCTTCACCTTCAAGGTGTACGACGGCCAGTTGTACAGCGTGACGGCCACGGTCTCGATCGCCGTTACGGCGGTCAACGACGCCCCGGTCAACGCCGTCCCGGCGGCCCAGACCGTCCGCGAGGACACCCCGCTGGTCTTCTCCGCTGCCACCGGCAACCGCGTCACCGTTGCCGACGTGGACGCGGGGGAAGGCCCGGTGCGGATCACGCTGGGGGCGACGAACGGGACGCTGAGGCTGTCGACCACGGCCGGGCTGACGGTCACCGCCGGGGCCAACGGCACGGCCACCGTCACCGTGGAGGGGACGGTGGCGGCCCTCAACGCCGCCCTCGACGGCCTGGCATTCACCCCGTCGCCGAATTACTACGGCGGGGCCGTCCTGACGGTCACGACCGACGACCTGGGCCACAGCGGGGACGGCGGGGCCCTGAGCGATGTCGACACGGTGGCCGTTACCGTCACGGCGGTCAACGACGCCCCCGTCCTTGGCGGCTTCAACACCGCCCCGAAGGTCCTGAAGACCCGGACCGTCACCATCGCCGTCCCGGCATCCGACATCGACTCGACGGCCCTCACCTTCACGCTCGCCGGCGCCCCGGCTTGGGCGACGATCGGCGCGATCACCGGTGAGCTATCGCTCAGCCCCGGGCTCGGGATCGCGGCCGGCAGCTACACGTTCGACGTGGTCGTCAAGGACAACGGGTCGGACACCGACGCGACCAAACTGGAGGACACCGAGACCGTCACCGTCACCGTGTACGCGGCCGGGGTGGACGGCAACAACCTGTTCGTCTACGGGTCGCCGGGCGGCGACACCATCGCGGTCGTCACCACCGCCGCCACCACGGTGACGATCAACGGGGCGGCGGTCCCGGTCGTCCTCGGTCTCCTGGCCGACAGCGGCGCGGCCTCGAACTTCGCCGTCCCGGCCGGTGGGAAGATCGTCGTCGAGGCCGGAGACGGGACGAACCTCGTGACCGTCGCCGGGGCGACCCCGGCCGACGTGCGGGGCGGGGCCGGCCGCGACTTCCTCCGCGGCGGGTCCGGGAACGACACCCTCGCTGGCGGCGGCGGGGCCGACGTGCTCGACGGCGGGGCCGGCGACGACACCCTCGACGGCGGGGATGACCCCGACTGGCTGACCGACGGGTCCGGCCAGAACACCGCCCGCGGCGGCGACGGAGCCGACCGCCTCGTCCACACCGGCGCCGGGTTCGACCTCGTCGGGCTGGCGTTCGCTTCGCCGACGACCGCCCTCAGCAGCCTCCTCGCCGGGGCGGCCGACGGCGACCTCAGCTACGCCCTCTCGAACAACCGGCTGACGGCCACCGCCGGGGCGACCGAACGGAGCCGGACGGACCTGCCGAACGCCGACGTGGAGTTCGCAGACCTGGTCGCCGGAGCCGGGGCCAACGGCTTCGCCCTCACCGGCTGGACCGGCGGCGGCACCCTCGACGGCCGCGGCGGGGCCGACTCGGTCGCCGTCATCGGCACGGCCGGGGCCGACGCCATCAGCCTGATCGGGACGACGCTCACGACCGGCTCGGCCGGGATCGCCCTGTCCGGCATCGAGTCCGTGGCGATCGACGGCGGGGGCGGGAACGACTTGATCACCGCCTCGGGCGTCACCCTGAGCGGTAGCCTCGCGCTGGCCGGTGGGGACGGCACCGATTCGGTCGCCGTCGGCGGGGTGTCGGCCGCCACCGTCTCCGTCGCGGCCGAAGCCGGCGACATCACGGGGCTTCTGACCGCGAGCGGCGACATCTCGGTCGTCGCGCAAAGCTCGCTGGCGGCCGACTACGACGTGACCAGCACGGCCGGTGCGGTCCTCCTGGCGGCCGACGCCGGCGACCTGACGGTCGGCGGCGCGTCGGGCACGACGACGGTGAAGAGCGGCACCGGGAAGCCGATCACGCTGCGGGCCGGCGGGAAGGTGCAGGTCCTGGCCACCGGCCGGGTGGTGTCCGGCGGGGCCGTGTCGCTGATCGCCCCGGAGGTCGCGGCCGACGGGGTCGAGGCCGACCAGCTCGCCTTCCAGGGCGGCAAGTCCTCCGTCTCGCTCACCGGGGCGATCTTCAACTCAGCCTTGTTCAACGTCGCCGATCTGAAGCTGAACCTGAACGGGGCGAAATTCACCACCCTGACGAACGAGGCGAAGAACGCCACCATCGCCCTCAACGGGGCCGCCTTCAACACCCTCACCAGCTCCGTACAGAACACCGGCGGGGGGGCCACCATCACCCTCGACGGGGCCGCGTTCGGGACCCTCACCAACACCGGGGTGGGGGCCTCCATCATCGCCACCAACGGGGCTAACTTCGGGACGCTCACCAACGAGGCCAAGAACACGACCATCAACTTGGCCGGGGCGACGTTCACCGCCCTCACCAATTCCGGGACGGACGCCGCCATCACCCTGAACGGGGCCGGGTTCGGTTCGCTCAGCAGTTCCGTCCAGAACACCGGCAGCGGGGCCACGATCAACCTCAACGGCGCCACCTTCGGGACACTCACCAATACCGGGGCGAACGCCTCCATCATCGCCCTCAACGGGGCGGCGTTCACCGCCCTGACGAACAACGCGAAGGCCACCATCGACCTGACCGGAGCGACCTTCGGGACGCTGTCGAATAGCGCCGCCGACGCCAAGATTCTCCTGACCGGGGCCACCTTCACCACCCTCACCAACGCCGGGGCAAACGCCCAAATTTCGCTCAACGGGGCCGGATTCGGGGCGCTGACCAGCACCGTCCAGAACGCCGGCAGCGGGGTGAAGATCGACGTGACCGGCGGCAACTTCGGCACCCTCACCAACGGCACGACCGGGACGGGCACGGCCATCACCGTCAACGGGGCCACCTTCGGCACCCTCACCAACGCGGCGGCGGCCACCATCGCCCTGAACGGGGCCGCCTTCACCGGCCTCGTCAACAACGGGGCCGGGACGACCATCGCCGTCAACGGCGGCAGCTTCGGCACCCTGCTGAACACCGCCGGGTCGTCCGTCACGATCAACACCATCGCCCTGAACGGGGCCGTGTTCGGCACCCAGTTCGGCACCCTGCTCAACGTCTCCCCCGAGCAGTACGCCTACCTGCAAACCGCCGGGGCCGACTTCTCGACCCTGGCCGCGACCGGGGTGAAGTCCACCATCCTGGTCAACGGGGCCGTGTTCGACGACCTGGTGAACACCGGCTCGGACTCCTCCGTCACCGTCCGCAGCGCGGTCGACCCCGTGACCAACAAGGTCGTCGCGGCGGCCCGCTTCGACGACCTCCTGAACGCCGGCACCGGGACGAAGATCGCCCTGAACGGGGCGGCCTTCGACCTCCTGCTGAACAACGGCACCGGGGCGGACATCGGCGCCCGCGGGGCCGGGTTCGGCGGGCTGGTGAACAACGGGGCCGGGACGAAGATCGACCTGACCGGGGCGAACTTCACCGCCCTGACCAACGCCGCGACCGGGACCGCCATCACCGCCAACGGGGCGATCTTCGCCACCCTGACGAACACCACCGCCGGGGCGGGCACGACCATCGCCGCCAACGGGGCCGCGTTCGCCACCCTGGTCAACCAGGCGAACCAGGTGGGCATCAACCTGAACGGGGCCGCGTTCGACCTGCTGCTCAACGTCACCCCCGGCCAATTCAACCAGATCGTCGCCGGGGCGGGGTTCGGGACGCTGACCAGCTCGCCGGCCGTGGCCGCGACCATCTCCGCCAACGGGGCCAGTTTCGCCACCCTGGTCAACGGCGGGGCCGGGACCACGATCAGCGCCAACGGGGCGGCCTTCGACACCCTGGCCAACGTCGGCGCCGGCTCCCAGATCACCGCACTCGGGGCCGACTTCAGCACCGTCACCCCGACCGCCACCCGGCCCCGCCGGGTGGACCCGTCCGGGGCCGACTTCGGCATCCTGGCGAACTACGGGGTCGGGGCCAAGATCGACGTCGGCGGGGCCACCTTCGGCGGGCTGGTCAACTTCGGGGCCGACGCGACGGTCGCCGCCGGGACGTACACCGACCCGGCGACGGGGAAGACCGCGGCGGCCAACTTCAACACCCTCACCAACTCCGGCGGCGGGACGACCATCTCCGCCAACGGGGCCGGCTTCGGCACCCTCACCAACTCCGGACCGAACAGCTCGATTCTGCTGTCCGGGGCCGTCTTCGGCGGGCTGACGAACTCCGCCACCGCCACCAAGATCGACGTGACCGGCGGGAGTTTCGGCAACCTGCTCAACTCGGCCGACAACGTCACCAAGATCGCCGTCAACGGGGCCGACTTCGGGGCCGTCACCAGCACCGGGTCGAACGTCTCCGGGATCAGCCTGACCGGCGGGCCGGGGGCCAACACCGTCGTCCTGAGCGGGGCCAACCTGTCCGGCCCGGCCGGCGGCCCGGTGGCGATCGACACGAAGGACGGCCCGGACGTCGTCGTCCTGAGGGCCACGAACACGGCCGCGACCGCGGCCGGCGGGGGCGGGGACGACACCTTCGTCCTGGCCAGCACCGGCGGTCTGACCGCCACCCTCACCGGCGGCCCCGGCGGCGACCGGTCGCTCTTCAGCGGGGGGGTCAAGGGGACGTTCACCGTCGCCGAGGCGGCCGCCGACGCCGGGACCGACGGCCTCGACTTCTCCGGCTACACCGGCGGGGCGGTGACGCTCGACCTGGCGCTCACCACCAAGCAGACGGTCGCCACCGGACTGTACGTCACCCTGTCGAACGCCGCCGGGGTCGAGGGGGCGGTCGGCGGGGCGGGGGCCGACACCCTCAAGGGCAACGCCGGGAACAACGTGCTCGCCGGGTCCGACCCGCTCGACGACCGGGCCGGGCCGGGGGCGGCCGGCAACGGCCGGATCCAGCACGTCGTCCTCGACTTCGACACGTTCACCAACGCCAACCCGGCGTCGCCGGCCGTCCCGTCCGCCGGGGCCGTCGACGCCACGGCCGCCGAGTACATCTACACGGCCGCCGACCGGGCCGCGGTCAAGGCCGGGCTGGAGGCCGAGTACACCGGGTTCCTGGCCTCGGCCGGCGGGTTCCTCCAGTTCTACACCTCCACCGCCACCCTCCCCACGAGCGTCCGGACATCCGGGCAGTACGCCACGATCTACTTCAACCGGTCGCGGTTCACCACCCCGCTCAACCCGGACGGGACGCCGCAGAAAGACGCCGGCGGGAAGAACGTGCTCGTGCCCGAGCCGGGCGGGGAGGCCCGCGAGGTCGACTTCCGCAACACCAAGCTCGACGGCTGGGCGACGGTCCAGGTGAACGGGCTGCTCGGCGGGTCCGGCCAGCCGGCCAAGAC
This sequence comes from Gemmataceae bacterium, assembly GCA_019747655.1. Lineage (GTDB taxonomy): Bacteria > Planctomycetota > Planctomycetia > Gemmatales > Gemmataceae > Urbifossiella. Next base: position 8,145 of record JAIEQO010000984.1, read on the forward strand.
GGCGGCGAACGTCCGCACCGGGTCGGTCTGGACGGCCGCCCACGAACTCGGCCACCTGCTCGGGCTGCGGCACTCGGACTCGGCCGGGCCGATCGGCCTCGGGGTGAGCACCTACCCGGGCACGGCCGGGTACACCCCGAAGTACCCCGGCCCGGCCGGCGGGTACGAGACGAACAGCCACATCATGGCCACCCCGGCGGCCACCGGGTTCACCCTCACCGACTTCGTCAGCGACACGTACTTCGGCGAGCGGGAGCTGGTCAAGTTGGCCTACACCCGGGTCGTCCCCACGACCCCGGACGGCAAGCTGTTGGCCGACGAGACCCCCGCCCTGTCCGCCTCGGCGGCCGGCCAGCCGCTCACCCTGGGGGCGGTGTCGGTCAACCAGACCGTCCCCGCCGGGTTGAACGCGAACAAGAAGCTCGCGGCCGCCGCGTCGACGGTCCGCGGGGCGATCACCGCCGCCGGCCAGAAAGACCGGTACACGTTCGCCGGCCGGCCGGGGGACCTCATCAACCTGGCCGCCTACTCCCGGGGCATCCTGGCCGACCGCTACGCCGACACCGTGGACACCGTCATCAAGGTGCTCGGCCCGAACGGGCAGGTGGTCGCCCAGTACACCGGTGCGGCCACCAACGACGACGAGTACGAGTTGGACTCGGCGGTCGTGGACCTCGTCCTGCCGGAGGACGGGACCTACACGGTCGAGGTGTCGGGCTTCACCGCCGCCGACACCGGCAGCTACGAGCTGTTCGTCTACCGGTTCGACGCCGGGAACCTCGGCGACTCCGGGGACGTGCTCGACGGCCGGGACGGGGACGACGTGCTCACCCTGACCCCCGGGAACGACCGGGCGGCCGGCGGGGACGGGAACGACACCTTCCGGTTCTCCAACGCCCTGGCCGGGACCGACACGGTCGGCGGCGGGCGGGGGACGGACACCCTCGACTTCTGGGCCCGCACCGCCGGGGTGACGCTCGACCTCGACGAGTGCGACGACGACGCCCAGTCGGTCGGCGGCGGGTACCGGCTCGTCCTGCTCGAAGGGGATGACCACGGGGACGACGGGGCGGACGTCGAGAACGTCATCGGGTCGGCGGTCGGGAACAACCGGCTGTCCGGGAACGACCGGGACAACGTCCTGATCGGCGGGGCCGGGAACGACACCCTGACCGGGGGCGACGGGAACGACGTGCTCGTCGGCGGGGCCGGGAACGACCAGTTGACCGGCGACGACGGCCGGGACGTGCTGGTCGGCGGGCTCGGGGCCGACCGGCTCGTCGGGTCGAGCGGGGACGACGTGCTGATCGCCGGGTATACTGCCTACGACGCGATCCGGTACGACGCCCCGGGGGTGAACCTGAACCTGGCCGCCCTGACGGCGGTCCGGGGGGTGTGGGCCGGGCCGGGGACGTCCGCCGCCCGGATGAACACCCTGCTCGGGCAGACCGGCCAGCCGCCGGGGCTGCTCCAGGCGACCGGGCCGGCCGCCAAGGTGTTCGACGACACCTCGGCCGACACCCTGACCGGGTCGTCCGGGGCCAACCTGTTCCTGCTGAACGCCGACGCCCGGGAGGGCGTGGTCGACCGGGTCACGGACGAGGACACCCGGAAGGGGGACCGGTCGGTCGACATCGACGCCCCGGCCGGGCCGTGAGTGACCCCGCCCCGAGGTAACGCCCGCGGCCGGCCGGCCGCGGGCGGCCCGCGTGGGACCCGCCATGAACCCCGACCACGACCAGACCCTCGACCCCACCCTGGACGGCCGGGCGGCCGGGGTGGCGGCCCGGTTCGAGGCCGCC
>JAIEQO010001030.1 GCA_019747655.1 Gemmataceae bacterium
GGTCGACCAGCCACCCGGCCTTGTCCTCGGCCCGGGCGGCCCCGGCGACGGCGGCCGTCAGGTCCTCGTCGGCCCCGGGGAGGTCGCCGGCGTCCCGGCGGGCGGCCGCCCGGTTCCCCCGGGCCTCGGGGTAGTCCGGCCGCTTCATCAGGGCCAGGTCGAAGTCGAACAGGGCGTCGGCCGGGCGGCCGGCCATCTGGCGGACGAGGCCGCGGTTGTTCCACGCCTCGGCCCGGGTGTGGTCGGCCAGGACGGCGGCGGTGAAGGCGTCCTCGGCGGCGGCCAGGTCCCCGGCCCGGGCGTGGGCGATGCCGGCGGCGAGGTGGCGGGCGGCGGTGGCGGCGGGAACGGTCATGGCGGCCTCGGGTTCGGTGGGTCGGGGGTCTTGTCACCCTTCTCAGCGACCGCGGCGGCCCGGACGCGACACCGGAAAACGAAAAAACCCGCCCCCGGAGGGGCGGGCTTTCGGGCCGTTCGCGGCCGGCTCACGGCTGCCGGGAGAGGTCCCAGAACAGGGAGTTCATCGTCTGCCACTTGGCGGCGTTGGCGGTCAGCTTCTCGCTGGTCAGGGTGGCCGCCCCGCCGTGGTACCGGTTCACGAAGTACGCCTCCCAGGTGGTCGCCATGTCCTCCTTCGGGTTCGTCTTGCCGTACTCCCGGGCGAACGTGTTGGCCCGCGACGCCAGGTAGTCCCAGGTCCCCCCGGCGTCGGTCGACAGCAGGTACCCGGCCGGCGGGAACAGCGACCCGCCCTTCGGGCCGTTGCTGTGCGGCCGCCACCCGGTGACGGCCCGGAAGTCGTTGGCGTACCGGTTCTCGGACGGGTCGTCCCAGTTGTGCCCGAACTCGTGGTACACGGTCTCCTGGACGTCCAGGTCGCCCTTCCCCTGGATGTTCACGTAGGTGATCTCGGTCCCGCTGTTCCACCCGCCGGACCGGAACGCGTTCTTGTCGGTCTGCATCCCGACCGCCCGGAAGCTCATCTCCCCCCGGCCGGCGGTCTTCAAGAGCCGGGTGTTCCCGGTCGCGTTCTGGAGGTTGGCCAGGGCCACGTCGACCCGGTCGATCTGGCCGTTGTCCCAGAACCCGGCGGCGAACGAGTAGGTCCCGCTCTGCCCGGCCATCTTCTGCCCGGTCAGGGCTCCGCTGTTGCGGAAGGTGACCCGGGCGTCCTCCGGCCGGAGGTCGGCGATCACGTCCTCCATCACCAGGAACCGGTCGGCCCCGGTCCCCCCGACCAGGGTCTCGACCCCGTCCCCGATCCCGGCGAACAGGCCGTCGTTCCCGGCGTTCCCGAACAGCCGGTCCCGCCCGCCCTGGCCGCGGAGGGTGTCGTCGCCCTCCCCGCCCTGGAGCTCGTCGTCCCCCTCCCACCCGATGAGAAAGTCGTTGCCGCCCTCGCCGAAGACGGTGTCGTTCCCGAGCCCGCCGGCGGCGAAGTCCTGGTCCGCCCCCATCTGCATCCAGTCGTTCCCCAACCCGCCGTCGGACCAGTCGTCCCCGGCCCCGGCGAACACGGTGTCGTTCCCGGTGTCGTCGACGAACGTCGACCCGACCCAGTACGCGGCCAGCCGGTCGTTCCCGGCCCCGCCGTCCTCGTAGTCGTTCCCCTCCCCGCCGGTGACCGAGTCGTTCCCGCCCTCGCCCCACATCCGGTCGTTCCCGCCCCGGCCGTCGAGGACATCGTTGTGGTCCCCGCCGACCAGGGTGTCGTCCGCCGACCCGCCGGTCAGGGTGTCGTTCCCGGCCCCGCCCCAGGCCGCCGCCGGGACCTCGGTGTCGTTCGTGAACGTGTCGTTCCCGGCGTTCCCGACGAACTGGATCTTCCTGACGTTGTAGAACGTGGCCGTCGGCAGGTTGCTGACCCGCCCCTGGGACGACGCCTCGACCTGGACGGTGCCGGAGTTGTTGCTCGCCCGGACCCGGTCGTCCCCGGCCGTCCCGGTGATGTACAGGGTGTCGCCCGACTGCTCGGCCCTCACCTCCGGGATGATGAACAGCCGGTCCCGGAGCAATACGCTCGAGCTGGTGACGGCGGTGGTCTGGGCGAACACGCCCAGGTGGGCCGGGACCTCCCGGGCCTCCAGGGCCAGGCCGTCGACCCCGAGGCGGGTCTTGAAGGCGTCGCGGCGGGCGGTCGCGTGGCGGGACATGGTCTTCTCCGGCTGGGGGTTCTTGGGTTTCGGGCTCGCGGGGCCGGTCGGCCCTACACCGAGGGTCAGCGACCCCCGCCCCCGGAACACGACATGGTCACGCGATTTTTTCCGCTGATCGCTTGAAGATTGACCAGAAACGGCCGAACCCCGGCCGTCGGGCCGGGGTTCGCGGGGCGGTCGGGCGGGGCGGTCAGCCGAAGGAGAAGTAACTGAACCGCGGCGGGAGCGGCTGGGGGTTGAGCATGACGTGGCCGTACCCGCCGAACGAGTACGACTCCCGCGGCGGGAGCGGCTGGGGGTTGAGCATGTACTGGCTGAAGCCGAAGTAGGCGGGGCAGTCCCGGGCCTCCAGCCGGTCCATCCCGAGCTTCGGCTTCGGGGCCGGCTCGGCGGGGGCGGTGAGCAGGCGGGTCAGTTTGGCGAACATCGTCGTCTCCCTTCGGGGTGTCGGGCGACGGGCCGGTCGGCCCGCTACACAGATCAGCGACCCCGGCCGGGCGGACGCGACACGCAGAAGTGCGGAATGGGAGCCGGGGGCTTCCGCCCTCCACCCTGCACTCCGCAGCCCGCGCTTCTGCGTAAAATGCCCGCTGCGGCGTCACGCCGCCAACACACCCGAGGACCGCATGGGCGAGAAGTACGTCTTCACCATCAGCAAGATGACCAAGCACTACGGCAAGCGGGAGGTGCTCAAGGACATCAACCTGAGCTTCTACCCCGGGGCCAAGATCGGGGTGATCGGGTCGAACGGGGCCGGGAAGTCGACCCTCCTGCGGATCATGGCCGGGGAGGACAAGGACTTCATGGGCGAGGCCTGGGCGGACAAGGGGGCGACCGTCGGGTACGTCCCCCAGGAGCCCCGCCTGACCCCCGGCAAGACGGTCCTGGAGAACGTCGAGGAGGCGGTCGCCCCGATCCGGGCGCTCCTGAAAAAGCAGGAGGAGATCGGCGAGGCGATGGGCGACCCGGACGCCGACTTCGAGAAGCTGTCCGACCAGATGGAGCGGGTCCAGGCCCGGATCGACGCCGCCGACGCGTACAACCTGGACCGGCAGTTGGAGTTGGCGATGGACGCCATGCGGCTGCCGCCGTCGGACGCCCCGGTCGAGCGGTTGAGCGGCGGCGAGCGGCGGCGGGTGGCCTTGTGCAAAACCCTCCTCCAACGCCATGATCTGCTCCTGCTCGACGAGCCGACCAACCACCTCGACGCCGAGAGCGTCGAGTGGCTGGAGCACCACCTGGAGAAGTACCCCGGGGCGGTGGTGGCCGTCACCCACGACCGGTACTTCCTGGACAACGTGGCCAAGTGGATCCTCGAGCTGGACTACGGCCGGGGTTACCCCTGGAGCGGGAACTACTCGGGCTGGCTGGACCAGAAGCGGCGGCGGCTGGCGGTCGAGGAGAAGCAGGAGTCGGCCCGGCAGAAGGCGCTGGCCCGGGAGTTGGAGTGGGCGAAGAGCAGCCCACGCGCCCGGATGGCCAAGAGCAAGGCCCGGCTGGCGGCCCTGGAGCAGCTCCAGAACCAGGTGATCGACGAGGACGAGAAGGAGCTGACCATCCAGATCCCGGCCGGCCCGCCGCTGGGCGACCTCGTGGTCCGGGCCGAGGGGGTGAAGAAGGCGTTCGGCGACCTGCTCCTGTACGACGACCTGACGTTCGACCTGCCGAAGGGCGGGATCGTCGGCATCATCGGCCCGAACGGGGCCGGGAAGACGACGCTGTTCAAGATGATCGTGGGGGCCGAGCAGCCGGACGGCGGGACGCTGACGGTCGGGCCGACGGTGAAGCCGGCCCACGTCGACCAGAACCGGGACGCCCTGAACGACCAGAACACGATCTTCGAGGAGGTGACGGGCGGGACCGACTACATCATGCTCGGCAAGCAGCGGATCGCCAGCCGGGCGTACTGCGCGAAGTTCAACTTCAAGGGGCCGGACCAGCAGAAGCTGGTCGGGAGTTGCTCGGGCGGCGAGCGGAACCGCATCCACCTGGCCAAGCTGTTGCGGAGCGGCGGGAACCTGCTCTTGTTGGACGAGCCGACGAACGACCTGGACGTGGACACCCTGCGGGCGCTGGAGGAGGCGCTGGTGAATTTCGCCGGCTGCGCCGTCGTCATTAGCCACGACCGGTGGTTCCTGGACCGGATCGCCACCCACATCCTGGCGTTCGAGGGGGACAGCAAGGTGGTCTGGTGCGACGGCAACTTCCAGGTGTACGAGGAGCAGAAGCGGGCCCGGCTCGGCCCGGCGGCCGACCAGCCGACCCGGATCAAGTACCGGAAGCTGCACCAGTAGCGATCGGGTCTGTCGGGGATCGGGTGTCGGGTATCGGCGGAGGTGACGATGGCCGGCGTCGGGTGGGTCGAAGTCGGTCTCGTCCTCCTGCTCGGGTGGCTGCTGACCCGACACCGGTTCGGTGTCGTCCATGACCGGTTCGGTCTATCGGACCCAGAGGTGGCGGACCTCCTCCGGAAGACTCGGGGCCGCCCCGAAGGGGCGTCCGGGAATAGCCCGGGGTGAAACCCCGGGTGTCGGGGTGTGAATGATTCCTAGCCCCGAAGGGGCGACCCATTTGGAACAGGTCGCCCCTTCGGGGCTACGGGGTGTGGTTGTGGCGGCGATCCCGGGGTTGGCACCCCGGGCTATTCCCGGACGCCCCTTCGGGGCGACGGAACACGCCCCACGGGGCGTCAACGACCGGACGGGGCGCCCATGTTAGAGTTACTCGACACCACCAAGACCTACACCCAGGGCCGCCGCACGGTCAGCGCGGTCCGCGGGGTGTCGCTCACGGTCCGCAGCGGCGAGTTCGTCGTCATCATGGGGCCGTCCGGCTCCGGCAAATCGACCCTCATGCACCTGATGGGGGCCCTCGACACCCCGTCCGCCGGCCGGGCCGTGTTCCAGGGCCAGGACCTGCAAGCCCTCTCCGACCGGCAGCGGTCACTCCTCCGCCGGGACCGGATCGGGTTCGTGTTCCAGGCGTTCAACCTGCTGCCCACCCTGACCGCGGCCGAGAACGTCGCCCTGCCGCTGTTGCTCGGCGGCACGTCCCGGCGGTCGGGCCTGATGCGGGCCGCCGAGTGCCTGGAGAAGGTCAACATGGGCCACCGGGCCGACCACTTCCCGGACGAGATGTCCGGCGGCGAGATGCAGCGGGTGGCCGTCGCCCGGGCCCTGGTCGCCGACCCCGAGGCGGTTCTCTGCGACGAGCCGACCGGCAACCTCGACACCGCCACCAGCCGGGAAATCCTCACGCTGCTGGCGAACCTGCCCGAGCCCGGCAAGCGGGCCGTCGTCATGGTCACGCACGACCCGACGGCCGCGTCCTACGGGACCCGGCTGGTCCGCATCCGGGACGGGCTGGTCGAGGCCGACGAGCCGATAGTCCGCCGGGCAATCTGAGCACCCCCCCCCCAACCCCTCCCCTACGAGGGGAGGGGCTTCCGGAAGCCCCTCCCCTCGTAGGGGAGGGGTTGGGGAGGGGTCTCCGGAAAGGAACTCGATGGTCCCGGCGGTCTACCGGATGCTCGGGCTGCGGTACACCCTCCAGCGGTGGGACCGGGCGGCCCTGATCGTCGCCAGCATCGCCCTCGGGGTGGCGACCCTGGTGTCGGCCCGCATCCTCAACCAGTGCCTCGAAGCCGCCTCCAACGACACCACCACCCCGGCCGCCGCCGGGGCCGACCTGTACGTCCACAACGGCGAGGCCGGGGTCCTGCGGTCGGCCGCGGAGGAAGTTCGGTCGGCCAACATCCCCGGACTGAAGGCCGTCCGCCCGATGGTCTACGACCGCGTCTCCCTCCCGCAACTCGACGGCCGGGTCGCGGTCCTGATCGGGGTCGAGGTGTCGTCCCAGTTCCTGTCGGCCGACAACCCGTTGAAGGTCCGGATCGCGTGGAAGCGGGAGCCGGCATCCCGCCTGCTCGGTCCCGTCGTCGGGGCCGCCGTGGCGGGCAACCTCGCCGCCCTCTCCTCCAGTTGGGACCGACTCCCGGGCCGGCTCGCCATCGTCACCCGGCCGATCTACGAGGCCTGGGAGCGGCAGACCGGGGCCGACAAGCCGCTCGTCCTGCGGCACGCCGGGCGGGACGTAGAGTGCCTGCCGGTCGGGGTGGTCGAGTTCGAGAAGGATTCGCCGCTGGCCCCGCTCGGCGGGAACTTCGTCGGGATGGAGGTGGGCCAGGCCGCCCGGGTGATCCGGCCGGCCCCCGGGCCCTCCGCCGCCACCGCCGCCGTCGCCGGGGCCGCCGCCCACCTCGGCTGGGACCTCCGCTACCCCGAGAAGGTCAACCGCCTCGACCTGTTCCTCGAAGCCGGGGCGGACCGCGACCGGGTGGCCGCGGATGTCGGCCGGGTGGTCGGCAACCCCGGGTCGGTCCGCACCCCGGACGCCCAGCGGCGGGCCACGCAGGAAGTCGTGTCCGGCCTCCAGATCGGCTTCCTGATGTGCTCGGCCGGGGCGATGATCGTCGGCCTGTTCCTGGTCTACAACGCCCTCGCCGTGACGGTGGCCGAGCGCCGCCCGGACATCGGCGTCCTCCGCTCGCTCGGGGCCACCCGCCTCCAGATCGTGACCATCTTCGCCATCGGGGCCACCGCCCTCGGCCTGGTCGGGTCGGCCGTCGGGGTGCCGCTCGGGTGGGGGCTGGCCGAGCTGACCCTGTCGCAGTTCGCCGACGAACTCAAGTCGATGTTCCTCAACCCGGACGTCAGCCCGACCCGGCCGACCCCCCTGACCGCGGTGCTGGCGGTCCTGGCCGGGGTCGCCACCGCGGTGTTCGCGGCCCTGGTCCCGGCCGTCCAGGCCGCGACCGACGACCCCGCACACGTCGTCCGCCGGACGGCCGCCGGGGCGAAGGGCGGGTGGCGGCTGGCCCACCGGCTCGTCTGCCTCGCCCTCATCGGCGGCGGGGTCGCGGCCATCGTCCTGCGGCACGAGCTGCCGGCCCGGGTCGGGGCGGTCGGCGGGATGATGCTCGTCCTGGTCGGGCTCCTGGCCGCCTCGCCGATCCTGGTCGGGCTGCTCGTAGCGATCCTGCACCCGCTCGTCCGGGCGGTGGCCCCGATCTCGGTCCGGCTGGCGTTCGACAACCTGTCCCGGTCGCCGGGCCGGACGGGGGTGGTCATCGGGGCCCTCGGGGCCGGCGTCGCACTGATGTTCCAGACGGCCGGCGTCGGCCGGAGCAACGAGGAACCCGTCGTCGAGTGGATCACCCAGGTGGTGCAGGCCGACCACTTCGTCTTCTCCGGGAACATGACGAGCGCGAACAGCTCGAACTCGCCGATGGCCGCCGGGGTGGCGAGGGAGCTGCGGGCGGTCCCCGGGGTCGAGCACGTCATGTCGATCCGGTACAGCCGGCCGGAGTACAACGGGACGATCGTGTACCTGATCGCGTTCGACGCGACCGAGTACGCCCGGGCCACCCGGAAGCGGGTGCCGGACGGCCTGCCCGATCTGGAGAAGTGCCTGGCGCTGCCCGGGACCGACGACGTGCTCGTCTCCGACAACTTCGCCCTGCGGCACAACGTCCGCCCCGGCGACACGATCGCCCTGCCCGGGCCGACCGGCCCGGTCCGGCTGCGGGTGGCCGGGACGATCCGCGACTACTCGTGGAGCCGGGGCAGCGTCATCATGGACCGGGAGCGGTACGCCAAGCTGTTCGGCGACGACCTGATCGACATCTGCCACGTGTTCGTCAAGCCGGGGGCGAGCCGGGGGGTCGAGCAGTACGCGGCCGCCCGCGGCCTGGACGTGACCGACCGGGACGCCCTGCGGCAGTTCCTGAGCGAACTCATCAACCGGGTCTACCTGCTGGCCTACCTCCAGCAGATCGTGGTCGGCGTGGTGGCGGCCCTGGGGGTGGTGACGGCGTTACTCATCTCGGTGTTGCAGCGGAAGCGGGAGATCGGGCTGTTGCTCGCCGTCGGGGCGACGCCCGGGCAGGTGGTCCGCAGCGTGCTGGCCGAGGCGGTCCTGATGGGCCTGTTCGGGACGGCCCTGGGGGTGCTGATCGGGCTGCCGATGGAGTGGTACGTCCTGCGGGTGGTGCTGTTGGAGGAGTCGGGGTTCGTGTTCGACGTGGTGGTGCCGTGGCGGGAGGCGCTGGGGATCGCGGCCGGGTCGGTCCTGCTGGCGACCGTTGCCGGGCTCTTGCCCGCCCTGCGGGCCGTCCGCACCCGCATCCCGGACGCGATCCAGTGGGAGTGAGCCGATGGCGGATTCGCCGCGGGTCCGGGTCGTTCCATTCCCGAACGACGCCCCGAGAGTCGAGACCGGAGCGGTGCAGTTCGGCAACGACTGGCCGGGGCTGTTCGTCCGGGGCGATGAGGCGTTCGGCCTCGCCCACGACATCGACACCGTCGGGCGGTTCCTCGACTCGCTGCCCGGCGGCATCTCGGTGGGCGGAGGCTGGGCCGTGGCGGACGCCCGAACCAACCTCCGCGACCTCGCCCGTGTGGTCCGGGACGAGGTGACTCTCGCGCCGCACCCGCCCGGGAAATGAACGCACCCGGCCCGGGTCTTTCGACCCGGGCCGGGCGGTGGGGGCCGGCCGGGGGAACGGTCCCCGGCCGGCGGTCCGTTACGGCTTAGTGGCAGCAGCCCGCGGCGGCCCCGGCGGTCGCCGCCGACCCGCACGCCGACTCGCACGCCGGGGCGCAGTCGCTCTTCTTGTGGCAGAGCCGGCCCTTCAGCCCGCCCATCTTGCCCTTCAGCCGGTCCAAGAGGCCGGCCTTCGGGGCGTCGCAGCAGCCGGCGAACGAGGTCACGTCGCACGGGTTCCCGCAGGCCGGGGCGCACGGGTCGGCCGGGACCACCTTCTCGACCTGCTTGCACACCATCTTGCAGACCTTCACCTTCTCCTGGCACGGGACCTTCACGCACACCTGCCGGGTGGCCTGGTACGGGACGCACTTCTTGACGTTGACCGTGCAGGTCACGTTCTCGCAGTGCGGGACGCACTTGGTCCGGGTGCACGGCACCTGGACGCACTTGGTCACGCACTCGTAGGTGCAGACCTGCTTCTGGACCGGGACGCACTCGTGGCAGCAGACCTGCTTCTGGACCGGCCGGCACTCGTAGGTGCAGACCGTCTTGGTGACCGGCACGCACTCGTAGGTGGTGACGCACTTGGTCACCGGGACGCACTCGGCCACCTTCCGGCACTTGGTCACCGGGCAGCAGACGGTCTCGCACACCTTCCGGGTCTTGCAGACCGTCTTGGTCTTCGGGCACGGGTCGCAGGCCGGCTTGCACGGGTCGGCACAGGGGTCCGCGCACGGGTCGGCGCACCCGCCCTTGTTCTTGTGGCCGAGCCCGCCGAGGAGCCCGCCCCGGCCGCCGCCGCCGCCCCCGAGCAGCCCGCCCAGCCGGCCGCCGAGGAGCCCGCCGCTGTCCGGCACCTCGACCTGCTCGGTCACCCGCCGGGTGACCGTCTTGGTCTCCATCTCGGTGTACTGCTCGGTCCGGTAGCGGACCTCGTTGACCGTCACCTGCTTGGTCACCGGCCGCCGCTCCTGGACGACCACCTGCTTGGTCACCGGGACCCGCTCGTTGACGGTCACGGTCTTGGTCACCGGGACCTTCTCGTACACCGTCACCGTCTTGGTCACCGGGACCTTCTCGGTGACGGTCTTGTTGACCATCACCGTCTCGGTCACCGGCTTCATCACCGTCACCTGCTTGGTGACCGTCTCCGGGACGGTCTCGTACCGGTAGGCGGTGTACGTCTCGGTCTGCATGGTCGGCTTCATCACCGTCACCGTCTCCTCGACGTACGTCGGGACGTACTCGGTGACGGTGACCGTCCGGGTGGCCCCG
>JAIEQO010000440.1 GCA_019747655.1 Gemmataceae bacterium
GGCCGGCCGCCGGCTGGCGGTGGTCGCCCTGGCCGGGGCGGACGTGCCCCTGGCGGCGACGAAGGCCGCCGAGCTGCTGACCTCCGCCGAGCCGGGAGACGCACTCCTCGACGTGTATGCGGCGTTCCTCGGCCGCAAGGGCGGGGCGGCGACGCTGGCGAAGGCGCTGGCCGGGAAGAAGCTCCCCGCCGACGTGGCCAAGCTCGGGCTGCGGGCCGTCCGGTCGGCGGCCGGGGCCGACCCGGGCGGGCTGCCCGAGGCGCTGACCCAGGCCGGCGGGCTGGGGGCGGCGAAGGCCGAGGCCACGCCGGAAGAGGTCCGGGCACGTGTGGCGGAGCTGGCCGCCGCCGACCCGGCCCGGGGCGAGGCCGTGTACCGCCGGAAGGAGATGCAGTGCCTGGCCTGCCACGCCATCGGCGGCGCGGGCGGGCAGGTCGGCCCGGACCTCACCAGCATCGGGGCCAGCGCCCAGCCGGACTACCTGGTCGAGTCGTTACTGTTGCCCAACAAGCAGATCAAGGAGGGCTACCATGCCCTCCGGGTCGTCACGGCCGACGACCGGGTGGTGATCGGGGTGAAGGTCCGCGAGGCCGACGGCAAGCTGGTGCTGCGGACGGCCGAGGACAAGGAGGTCGCCGTCCCGACCGCCGACATCGCCGAGCAGGGGCAGACGAAGTCGATCATGCCGGCCGAGCTGACCGACTCCCTGACCCGCGGCGAGTTCGCCGACCTCGTCCGGTTCCTTTCGGAGCTGGGCAAGGCCGGGAAGTACGCCCCGAGCACCGCCCGCGTGGTCCGGCGGTGGCAGGTGATCGAGCCGACCGGGGAGAACATGAACCTGGCCCGGCGAACCCGACTCGCCGCGGCCGCCGACCCGGCGACGCCGTATGTCTGGTCGCCGCAGTACACCCGGGCGACGGGGGAGTTGCCGCTGGGCGAGCTGCCGCGGCTGGTGGTGTGGAACGACACGGCCCCGCTGAGCGTGGTCCGGTTCCACCTCGACGTGACGGCCGGCGGGAAGGTGAAGCTCAAGCTCAACTCGGCCGACGGGGTGAGCCTGTTCGCCGGCCCGACCCCGGCCGACGCGAAGGCCGAGACGGTCGTGGACCTGAAGCCGGGGCTCCAGCCGATCACGCTCGTCATCGACCGGTCCAAGCGGACCGACGACGTGCGGGTCGAGCTGGAGGACGTGCCGGGGTCGCCGGCCCGGGCCGCCGTCGTGGGCGGGAAGTGAGTCAGCTCGGACTAAGACGGCCGCACGATAAACACAGATAAGAGCACGATTCAGAGAATTTTTAGTTCTTTTGATCGGCGTTCATCGTGCGGCCGTCTTGGCCCGTCTTCCTCGTCCTTCCCCCGCGGAGGCCACCCGCCCGATGCCCGACGCCTTGCTCGCCGTCCACCTGTCGCCCGGGGTGCTGTCGACCCCGTGGTGGGTCGGCGGGTACGCCGGGATGGTCCTACTCCTCCTCCCGGCCGTCTGGCGGCTCCGCGAGGCCGAGGTCCCCCGCATCGGCGTGCTGTCGGCGGCCTTCTTCGTCGCGTCGTCGGTGCACATCAAACTCGTCGTGGTTCCGGCCAGCGTCCACCTGATCCTCAACGGCCTGGTCGGCGTCGTCCTCGGCCGGCGGGCGATGCTCGCGGTGGTCGTCGGCCTGGTCCTGCAAGCCCTCCTGATCGGCCACGGCGGGCTCGACACCCTCGGGGTGAACGCCTGCATCGTCGGGCTGCCGGCGGTGCTGGCCGGGTGGCTGTACCGGCCGCTGCGGCGGGCCGGGGTGCCGGCGTTCTGGGCGGGCGTGGTGCTCGGCGGCGGGGCGGTGGCCGCGGCCGCCGGGCTGAACTTCCTGGTGCTGCTGGCCGGCGGAAAGGACGACTGGGGGACACTCGCCCGGGTGGTGCTCTTGTTCCACCTGCCGGTGGTCGCGGTCGAGGGGTTGATGCTCGGGGTGATCGTCTCGTATCTCGAACGGGTGAAACCGGAAATGCTGAGGACGCCCCACGCCCACCCACGGCCGTGGGTGGGCACTCAACCCGGCGGGAACACCTCGTCGAACGGGACTTCCCACTGACCGATGCCGACGCCGACGGTGACGGTGCCCTTCTTCAGGTCGACCCGGGCCACCTTCCCGACCTTGCCGAACCGCGACACGTGGACCTGGTCGCCGGGCTTGAGGGCGGCCCGCATCTGCCGCAGCTCGGCCTCGGCTTCGGCCTCCTTGTCGAGGGCCGCCTTCGCCCGCTCGAACTCCTGCTTCTGCCGGTCGGCCTCGTGCTGTGCCGCGAGGGCTTGTTCTTTGGCCTTCTCGGCCTCCTCCCGGAGTTCCTGGAGCCGGGCCAGCTCGCCCGTCTTCCCCCGCCGCTTCCGCAGGTACTTGTGGGCCTTCTTGAGCAGTTCCTTCGGCAGCTTGAGCCGCTTGGCGATCTTCAGGGCGTTGCTCATCCCGTACTGGCCGATCAAGAGGCGGTAGGTCGGCCGCATGGTCTCCACGTCGAACTCGACCGCACCGTTTTCCGCCCGGTCGTTGTTGAACGCATACGTTTTCAGGTCGCCGAGGTGGGTGGTGACGATGGCCCGGCAGCCGACGTGATCCAACTGGTCGAGGATGGCCCGGCCGAGGGCGGCGCCTTCGGTGGGGTCGGTCCCGGCCCCGAGTTCGTCGAGCAGGACCAGGCTGTCCGCGTCGGCCTGCCCGAAGATCGCCGCGATTCGGGTGACGTGCGAGCTGAACGTGCTGAGTGACTGCTCCAGGCTCTGTTCGTCGCCGATGTCGGCCAGGACGTGCGAGAACAGTGGGACCTGACTTCCTTCGCCGGCCGGGATGTGCATCCCGCACCGGGCCATCAGGCAGAGCAGGCCCGTCGTCTTGAGCGTGACGGTCTTCCCGCCGGTGTTCGGCCCGGTGATGACCAGGAGGTTGAACCCGTACCCCAGGCGGACGTCGATCGGCACGACCTGCCGAGTTGCGAGTGTCGAGTTTGAAGTTTCGAGTTGAGCGGCCGGCGGGTCGGTGGGCTTTGGCTCGGGCTTACCGGGATCGTTCCGGAAGAGGGACAGCAGGATCGGGTGGCGGGCCTGACGGAGCCAGAGCCGGCCGTCGGTGTTCAGGTCGGCCGGGTACATGTCGTAGTCGCGGCTGTACCGGGCCTTCGCGGTGATGAGGTCGAGGTGGGCGATCACGTCCAGGGCGTAGGCCAGCGGCTTGGCCACCCGCCCGACCTCGCCCGAGAGCCGCCGCAAGACCCGCTTTACTTCACGATCCTCGTCGGCCTTGAGCGTCACCCGCTCGGCGCTCAGGTTGGCGATCGAGGTCGGCTCGATGAAGACGGTTTCCCCGGTCGGGCTGATCCGGTGGACGACCCCGTGGACCTTGTGCCGGTGGTTGGCCGCGACCGGGAGGACGTAGTGGTCGCCGTGGATGGTGGCGTTCGGGTAGCTGAGGATGCGGCGGAGCTCCGGGTTCTGGAGCAGCCGCCGGACCTCCCACTTGACCTTCTCGTCCAGGTCGGCCAGCAGTTGCCGGACGGCGGCCAGGTCCTTGCTGGCCATGTCCAGGACGTGCCCCCGGCCGTCGATGCACCCGCTGATCGACTTGCCGACGAGGCCGAGGTCCTCGATGCCGGAGAGGAGGTCGATGAGGCCGGCGAGGTGTTCGGCCAGCCGCATCCGGTAGCGGTAGATCGCCCCGGTGCAGGACAGGGTTTCGCCGACCTGCAACAGTTGCTCGGCCGTCAGCATGGTGCCGATGGCGGCCCGGCGGGCGAGTAACCTTACGTCGTGGAGGCCGCCGAACGGCGGGGCCTGGCCCAGCCCCAAGGCCGTCACCATCTCCGTCACCAAGCCGATCTCCCGGCGGCAGGCCTCGACATCCGGCAGCGGTTCGAGCCGGCGGGCGAGGTCGCGGCCGAGGGACGACGCGGCGTACCCGGCCAGGTGCTCCCGGACCGTGTCGAACTGCAACAGCCCGAGGGTGTGGGCGTCCATCGCGGCGGGTTTTTCGTCCAGAACGAGCATGCCCCCGAGGACACCCCGGCCGGGTGCCGGGTTCGCCGCGGGGGCAGGAGAATTGTACGCACGGGGCCGGGCGGAAAGCGGACCCGGGGCTTCACCCCGGGCTATGCTGTGGCAGCCCTTCAGGCTGCACCTGTTTTGGACCCCGAAGGGGTCACACAGCATAGCCCGGGGTGAAGCCCCGGGTCTCGTCGCCTCGGCCTACTTCCCCGGCTGGCGGGCCCACACCTCGTTGAAGTACCCGCTCCCGGCCGGGGCCGCGAAGGTCGTCGGGGGGGTCTTGTCGGCCGGGCCGTAGCACAGCCGCAGCTCGTTCCCGGCGACCTCGTAGATGCCGTGCCGCTTCTGCCCCTTAAGCGGCCCGGCCTGGTACTCGAAGGTGATCCGCTTCGGGCTGGCCGTCGGGTCGAGCGTCACCGCCGTCCGGGCCAGCTTCAGCGGGTCCTTGTTCGGCTCCTTGTAGTACAGGTGGTACTCCCCGCCCTCGATCACCGCCGTCACCTTCTTCAGCTCGTCGGCCGCCATCTGCGGCTTCCCCTCGAACTGGATCGACAGCGGCTTCCAGTACCCCTGGACGGCGGCCGGGTCGACGGCCGCGGCCGACGCCGGCACGACCCCGGCCGGCGGCTGGGCGGCCGCCACCCCGACCAGCCCGCACACCACCGCCGTCAGACCGAATCGGAGCATCACAGACCCTCCCCGACACCACCCGAGGACCGTTTGGCGGCCGGTATGCCGGGCCGGCCGGGCGGCGTCAACCCCGACCGCCGCTGTATAACACCCCGATGGCGGCACACCCGGACGTGGCGGTCATCGGCGGCGGGGTCATCGGGCTGTCGGCGGCCCAGGCCCTCGCCCGGGACGGGCTGTCGGTCGAGGTCTTCGACCGGGCCGACCTCGGGGCCGAGGCGTCGTGGGCCGGGGCCGGGATCATCCCGCCGGGCAACCCCGACCGGGCGGCGACCCCGGCCGACACGCTCCGGGCGATCGGGTCGGCCGGGTTCCCGGCGTTCGCCGAAGGGTTGCGGGACCTGACCGGCATCGACCCGGGCTACCGCCGGTGCGGCGGGGTCGAGTTCCTCCAACCCACCGACGAGGACGTGCTGCCGCTCTGGCGGGCCGAGGGAATCCCGTTCGAGCGGCTGTCGCCCGACGGCCTCTCCGCCCTCGAACCCGGCCTCGGGTCGGTCCCGGGCGAGCCGTATCACCTTCCCGACTGTGCTCAGGTCCGCAACCCGTGGCTCCTGCGGGCCCTGATCGCGGCGTGCGAGCGGGCCGGGGTCCGCCTCCGGCCGCACGCCCCGGCCGACCGGTGGGAGTTCGCCGGCGAGCGGGTCGAGTGCCTTCGGCTGACGACGGGCGAGGCCGTCCGTGCCGGGCGGTTCCTGGTCGCCGCCGGGGCGTGGACCGGGGTGGTCCTCGAACCGCTCGGGATCCGGCTGCCGGTCCACCCGGTCCGCGGGCAGATCGCACTGGTGAACGCCGGCCGGCCGCGGCACGTCCTGATGGTCGGCAAGCGGTACGTCGTCCCCCGCGGCGACGGCCGGGTGCTGGTCGGCTCGACCGAGGAGCCGGAGGCGGGGTTCGAGAAGGTGACGACGGCGGCGGCCGTGGCCGAGCTGGTCCGGTTCGCCGCCGGGACGGTCCCGGCCCTGGCGAACGCCACGGTCGAAAAAGCCTGGGCGGGGCTGCGGCCGGGGTCGCCCGACGGCCTGCCGTACATCGGCCGGGTCCCGGGTCACGACAACGTGCTTGTGGCGGCCGGACACTTCCGGGCCGGCATCCAACTGTCGATCGGCACCGCCCAGCTCATCGCCGACCTGATCCAGGGCCGGCCGCCGGTCGTCCCGCCGGACGCCTTCCGGCTCGACCGGCCGCCGGCGGCCGGCCCGAAGCCGGTGTTCCGCTCATGACGGCGATCCAACCCGGATGCCCCCGGACCCAGGGCTGACGCCCTGGGCTACTGGCTGCCGTCCTTTCGGGACTTCGATCCGGAGCCGCGGAGCGGCGACAGACAGTAGCCCAGGGCTGACGCCCTGGGGTGGTCGTCGGAGCCGCCACCTCAACTTGAAACTTCAAACTCGAAACTCGAAACTAACCCGATGCAACCTGTCGACACCCGCACGGCGGTCGGGGAGCTGGCGGCCGACCTCGGCTGGCTCGAGGACCACTGCCGGCGGCAGCCGGAGCTGGCCGCCCACGCCGGCACCCTGCGGCTGGCCTCGGCCCTGACCCGGAACGTCGTCGGGCCGTACCTCGAAGGGCAGCCGCCGGTCCCGGTCCACGTCGCGGTGGTCGGCGGGGCCGGGGCCGGGAAGAGCACGGTGGTGAACTTCCTGGCCGGGTCGGTCGTGGCCGAGGCCAACCCCCAGGCCGGGTACACCCGCCACCCGACGGCTTACCTGCCGCCGGCCGCCGCCTTCCAGTGGCCCAGCTACATCGGGTTTCTCGGCCCCCTGCACAAGATCGCCCAGGACCAGCCGGCCAACCTGGACGAGGACGTGTACCAGGTCAAGCGGCTGGCCATCCCGCTGCCCGCCCCCCGCAAGCCCGGCGACCCGCCCGACCGCGACGGCCCCGGGCCGCTGGCCGACTTCGTCATCTGGGACTGCCCGGACATGACGACCTGGGCCTCGGCCGGGTACGTCTCCCGGCTGATGGAAGTCGCCGCCCTCGCGGATGTCATCGTGTATGTGGCGTCCGACGAGCGGTACAACGACGAGGTGCCGACCGAGTTCCTGCACCTGCTCGTGAAGGCCGGCAAGGCCGTCGTGGTCGTGCTGACGAAGGTACGGGAAGCGGATGCACCTGCCCTGGCCGAGCACTTCAAGGCGGAAATCCTCGGCCGGCTGCCCAAGCTCCCGGACGGGTCGCTCCCGCCGGTCCCGGTGCTCACGTTCCCGCAGATGCCGGCGGCGGTCCGGTCGGACCCCAACGGGGCCGGGGCCAAGTACCGGGTGCCACTGGTGAATCAGGTGCTGGTCCAGTGCGAGTCGGCGGCCGCCGCCCGCGGCCGGACGGCCACGAACGCCGCCAAGTACCTGACCGCCGCCGGCGACGGCCTGTTGGATGTGGCCCGCCGCGACCTGGCCGAGTTCGACGCCTGGAAGGCCGAGGTCGCCGCCGGGAAGGCCGAGTTCGAGGAGCGCTACCGGCGGGAGTACCTGTCCGGCGAGCCGTTCCGCCGGTTCGACCGCTACCGCGACCGGCTGCTCGACCTGATCGAATTGCCCGGGGCCGGGCGGATGCTCGGCAACGTCCTGTGGGTCCTGCGGACCCCGTACCGGTTCACGCGGGATTACTTCGCCAACCTGATCGTCCGGCCGAGCAGCCTCAACCTGAGCGAGCAGACGGTCCTGTCGGCGGCCCTGATGGGGTGGCTCGACCGGTTGCAGGCCGAGGCCCTGAAGCGGGCCGGGACCCACCCGGTCTGGAAGAACATCGCCCACGGGTTCGACGGCGGGCTGGCCCTCCAGGCCCGGGACCGGTTCGCCCAGGACCTCCGCTCCTTCGAGCTGAAGGAGACGGACGACCTCGACCGGGCCGGCGAGGAGCTGGTCAACCGGGTCGAGGGTCACCCGGCGTTCCTCTACACGCTCCGCGGCGGGAAGCTGGCCGCCGACATCCTGGCCGTCGTCCTCGTCCTCGTCTTCACCTGGCCACCGGCCTGGTATCACCTGCTCCTCATCCCACTGGCGGTGTCGGCGACGCACCAGGTCGCCGAGCTGCTCGTCCGCGGGGCGGTCGAGGCGGCACGGGCGAAGGTCCGCAGCCGCCGGGAGGCGCTGGTGGCGTCGGCCCTGACCGACCCGCTGGCGGCGTGGCTGGCCGAGTGGCCGGCTACCGGCGGGACCTCGTTCGAGCGGCTGCAACAGGTCCTCCGCCGGGTCCCGGAGACGATCCGCGCCCTCGGCGAGCGGGTCGCGGCGAAGGCGGGCGGAGCGTAACCGTACCCGTCGGTGACCCGGGGTTTCACCCCGGGCTATGCTGTGTGACCCCTTCGGGGTCCGAGACCGAGCAGCCTGAAGGGCTGCCACAACATAGCCCGGGGTGAAACCCCGGGTCCGGAAAGGGCCGCATGACCCCGTCACCTCCCGACGCCCCGGCCGGCCCCGTCCTGCGGGAACTGTCGCCCCGGCTCCGCGGCCTGGAACGGCCGCTCCGGGGGTGGCTCGACGCCCGCCGGCGGTTCCCGCTGTCGATGATGCAGCGGACTGAGTTGGAGGGCTTGGCCAACGACCTCGGCCGGCAGGCCGACGCCCTGGATGTCGAGCGGCCGCTGTTGGTCGTCATGCTCATGGGCGGCACCGGGGTGGGCAAGTCGACCCTGATGAACGCCCTGGCCGGGTCGGCCGTCGCCCAGGCGTCGTTCACCCGCCCGACCACCCGCGACCCGGTCGTCTACTTCCACCACTCGGTCCGGTCCGACCGGCTCGATCCCGCGCTCAGGCTGTGCCGGCTGGCCCAGCACGACCGCCCGGGCCTCGAACAGAAGGTCATCGTCGACACGCCCGACCTCGACTCGAACGACCGGGCCAACCGGGACAAGCTCTTGGCCTTGTTGCCCGTCGCGGACGTGGTCCTGTACGTCGGGTCGCAGGAGAAGTACCACGACCGCCTCGGCTGGGACCTGTTCAAGGAGCAACGCCGCCGGCGGGCGTTCGCGTTCGTCCTGAACAAGTGGGACCGGTGCGTCACAGGCGAGTCCGGCACCCGGCCGGACGAGGACCTGATCGCCGACCTGAAGGCCGAGGGGTTCACCAGCCCGCTGGTGTTCCGGACGTGTGCCCAGGCGTGGCTGGACGCGGCCCGTGCCCACCCCGGAGCCAACGGCCTGCCGCCGAAGCCGGCCGACCTGCCGCCGGGCGAGCAGTTCCCGCAGCTCGTCAACTGGCTCGAACTCGGGCTCAACCGGCTGGAGATCGAGGCGGTCAAGGCCCGCGGGGTGGGGCAACTCCTGTCGCACATCGTCCAGGCCGCGGAGGGGGTCCGCCCGCCGGACCTGACGGCCGAGGCCGACAAGGTGGCGGCCGGGTGGCGGAACATTCTCGCCGACGAGGCGGCCACCCAAACCGAGGTGCTGGTCGGCACCCTGGAGCCGTACCGGACCGAGATCGAGCACCACTTCAGCGTCGAGGGGCAGCAGCGGTTCCGCGGGCTGATGGCGGCTTATCTGCGGGTGACGACCACCCTCCGGTACGCCGGCAGCCGGCTCCGCGACCGGCACCCGATCACGGGCCGCTTGCTCGGCGTCGGCGGGAAGGTCGAGACGCCGGCCGATTGGAACCTCGGGATGTTCGCCCAGGACTGCGCCCGGGCGGCCGGGGAGCGGGTGCTCGACCAGCGGACGGCGGCCCTGGTCAACCGCCTCTTGGTCGAGGCCGACGGGAAGGGCTTCCCGCTCGCGCTCCTGAACGAGCCGACCGCGGCGGCCGGGCGGCTCGACTGGCGGGACCGGGCGACCCGGGCGGTGATCGACTCCTTGGCCGAGGTCGAGCGGCAGGCGGTCGCCCCGACCGGCTGGCGGCGGGTGGTCCGGGGGACGCTCGGGGTGCTGGCGAACAGCCTGCCCGAGGTGTCACTGGTGGCGACGGCCGGGTGGGTGCTGTACTTCTTCTTCATCCGCGACCAAATCCCGGACCTGTTCCGCATCCTCCTGATCGGCATCGTCCCGCTGGTGGTGATGGTCGTCCTCCACCTGCTCATGCTGCTGCTGTTGCCGATCCGCTGGGGGGCGATCCGGGGCGAGTTCCGGGGCCGGCTCGAAGACCGCCTGACCGGCGAGCTGACCGGGGTGTTCGGGCCGATCCCCGGGGAGATCGCGGCCGCCCTGCGGGCCGAGCGGGAGCAGGTGGACCGGCTGGCCGGGGAGGCGAACGGGGTGGCCGGGTGGCTGGCCGAACGCCAGCAGGCGGCCCGGGTCGGGGAGCTGTACGGGAGCTGATGTCTACGGCCGCGGGCCGACCGGTGGGAGGAAGTCGCCGGCCGGCGGGGGCAGCTCGTTCCGGGGGACCGGCGGGCGGGTGTCGGGGACGACCGGCCCCGG
>JAIEQO010000449.1 GCA_019747655.1 Gemmataceae bacterium
CGTCGGGGCCGGGGGCGCCCCCTCCCCCGGGCCGCCCCCCCCCCCCGACGCTCACCAGGGCGTGACCCCCATGAACCCGAACGCCTCGTTCGCCGACCAGGCCAACACCCCCGGGGCGATGTCCCCCGAGGAGATGGCCCACGCCCAGCACCTGTACGAGGACATCCTCCTCCAGACCGATTCGAGCCGCGTGGCCGGGCGGCTGGCCCGGACCTACGCCGAGGCCCTGCTCGACGTGGCCGAAGAGCGCGGCGAGGCCGACGCCGTCGCCGACCAGTTCGACTCGCTCCTGAAGGACGTGTTCCCGAAGGTCCCGGGGTTCGAGCTGTTCCTCGACACCCCGGCCGTCAACAAGCACACCAAGGACGAGGCCCTCCAGAAGGTGTTCGGCGACCGGGCGTCGCCCCTGTTCGTCGACTTCCTCCGCCTCTTGAACCGCAAGGACCGGCTCGGCCTCGTCCGGCTGATCGCCGTCGCCTACCGGGCCCTGCGGGACAACCGGGCCAACCGCCAGCGGGTCCTGGTCCAGACCGCCGCCCCGCTCGACGGCGCCCAGAAGCAGGCCCTCCGCGACACCCTGGCGGCCGCCCTGAACAAGACCCCCGTCCTGGTCGTCCGGGAGGACCCGGCCCTGATCGGCGGGCTGGTCGTCCACGTCGGGGACAAGGTGTACGACACCTCCGTCCGGTCCAAGCTGCAGGCGGTCCGCCACAAACTCCTGGTCCGAGGCTCCCATGCGATTCAAAGCGGACGAGATCGCTTCCGTAATTAGCGACGAGATCAGCCACTTCCGGGACGCCATCGACACCCGGGAGACCGGCCGGGTCCTGGAGGTCGGCGACGGCATCGCCCGCTGCTACGGCCTGTCCCAGGTCATGGCCGGCGAGCTGATCGACTTCCCCGAGGCCGAGGTCAAGGGGCTGGCCTTCAACCTGGAAGAGTCGTCCGTCTCCGTCATCATCCTCGGCGACTACCTCAAAGTCACCGAGGGGATGGAGGTCCGGACCACCGGCGAGCTGCTCTCCGTCCCGGTCGGCGAGGGGATGATCGGGCGGGTGGTGGACCCGCTCGGCAACCCGATCGACGGGAAGGGGCCGATCCAGACGACCCACCGCCGGCCGGTCGAGAGCCCGGCCGCCGGCATCGTCCAAAGGCAGCCGGTCAAGCAGCCGCTCCAGACCGGGATCAAGGCCATCGACGCCATGACCCCGATCGGCCGGGGCCAGCGGGAACTCATCATCGGCGACCGCAAGACCGGCAAGTCGCAGATCGCCATCGACACGATCATCAACCAGAAGGAAGAGAACGTCGTCTGCGTCTACGTCGCCTGCGGGCAGATGGAGTCGAAGACGGCGTCGGTGGTCCAGGCCCTGCGGGACGCCGGGGCGATGGACTACACCATCGTCGTCGTGGCCTCGGCGGCGGACTCGGCCCCGCTCCAGTACATCGCCCCCTACGCCGGGACGGCGATGGCCGAGTACTTCATGTACGAGAAGGGCCGCGACACCCTCTGCGTGTACGACGACCTGTCCAAGCAGGCGGCCGCGTACCGGCAGCTCTCGCTGCTGGTCCGCCGGCCGCCGGGCCGCGAGGCCTACCCGGGCGACGTGTTCTACTGCCACAGCCGGCTGCTGGAGCGGTCGGCCAAGCTGGCCGACCGGTGGGTGATCGTCCCGACCGACGCCGACGAGGGCAAGGTCACGGCCGACTGGGGCGTGAACTCCGCGGACGGTAGCACCAAGCCCCGGGGCTCGGGCAAGGGGATGGTGTACGTCGGCCCCGGCGACGCCGGCGGGCTGGAGCAGGCCAAGCACGACCTGAAGAACTTCCCCGGCCACAAGATCGCCAAGGTGCCCGGGTCGGGCGGCTCCCTCACGGCTCTGCCGATCATCGAGACGCTCGAAGGCGAGGTCTCGGCGTACATCCCGACCAACGTGATCTCCATCACCGACGGGCAGATTTACCTCCAGCCCGACCTGAAGAACGCCGGCGTCCTGCCCGCGGTGGACGTGGGCATCTCGGTCAGCCGGGTCGGCGGGAACGCCCAGATCGGGGCCATGAAGGACAAGCGGGTCGCGGGTGGGTTGAAGCTGACCCTGGCCCAGTTCCGGGAACTCGAAGCGTTCGCCCAGCTCGGCACCGAACTCGACCCGGCCACCCAGCGGCAGCTCGACCGCGGCCAGCGGATGGTGGAGATCCTGAAGCAGGGCCAGTACCAGCCGATGAACGTGATCGACCAGATCATGATCATCTACGCCGGCAACAGCGGCGGGCTGGACAAGGTCGACCGGCGGAAGGTGCGGGCCTGGGAGACGCAGTTCCTGAAGTTCATGAAGGAGCAGAAGCCGGAGGTCCGGGCGCTGATCGCTAAGGAGAAGAAGATCACCGACGAGGTGGCCAAGGGGCTGGACGCGGCCATCGCCGCCTTCCAGCCGCAGTTCCGGGCTTAGCGGCGAGTTTCGAGTTTGGAGTTTAACGTTTCGAGTTCCGGTCGCCCTCGGAGCGGGGGCCCGGGCGGATTCGGACGAGCCCCGAAGGGGCGACCGGGAATAGCCCGGGGCGTGAGCCCCGGGTCGGTGGGTGTATGGGTGGTTTGCCGCCCCGAAGGGGCGTCCGGGAATAGCCCGGGGTGACAACCCCGGGTAGGCGGAGCGGGAAGGTTAGTAGCCCCGAAGGGGCGACCCACGTTGATGCCGGGTCGCCCCTTCGGGGCTACGGAATGGTGGCGGATCGGGTTCCCGGGGCTGGCGCCCCGGGCTATTCCCGGACGCCCCTTCGGGGCGGCAAAACACCAGGGGTGACGCGGTGGCCAACCTTCGGGCACTGGTGAAGCGGCGGAAGGCCGTCCGGAACATCCGGAAGATCACCAAGACGATGGAGCTGATCGCCACCGCCCGGTTCAAGAAGGCGCTCGACCGGGCGACCGAGGCGGAGGCGTACACCCGCAAGATCGCCGAACTCGCCGCCGACCTGTCCAAGAACGCCGGCGAGGTCAGCCACCCGCTCCTGGCCACCCGGCCGGTGAAGAAGACGCTCTTGCTCGTCATCACCTCGAACCGGGGGCTGTGCGGCGGGTACAACGGCAGCATCCTCCGGGAGGCCAACGGCACCGTCCGCCGGCTCTCCGCGGCCGGGACGCCGTTCGACCTGGAGGTGTCCGGCAAGCGGGGCCAGGCGTTCTTCAAATTCCAGCGGGTGCCGCGGACCCGGGAGTACGTCCAGTTCGAGGACAAGCCGTCGTTCGACCAGGTGGACGAGGTCGCCAGCCGGTACGTCGACCTGTTCGTCTCCGGGCAGGTCGACCAAGTCCAGGTGGCGTACACGAAGTTCCTCTCGGCCGCCCGGCAGGTGGCGGTGGTCGAGACGCTGCTGCCGCTGTCGTCGATGGAGTCGGGCGGCGGCCGGAAGACCCCCGAGGCCGTCCCCGCGACCGGCCCGGCGGTCGATTACGAGTTCCTGCCGGAGGCGGCCGGCATCCTGGAGGAGCTGGTCCCGGCGGCGTTCAAGGCCCGCCTCTTCAAGTGCTTCCTGGACGCCGCGGTGAGCGAGCAGATCGCCCGCCGGGTGGCCATGAAGGCGGCCACCGAGAACGCCGGCGACCTCATCAAGGACATCACCCGGGTGTACAACCGGACCCGGCAGGCGAACATCACGAAGGAGATCAGCGAGCTGATCGCCGGCAGCGAGGCGCTGAAGTAAGCCGACGGCGTCGGCACCGGAGGGGCCCGGATGGCGCTGCTCGAACTCGTGGTGGCCGCGGTCGCCGTCACGCTCGCATTCGGTTTGATCGTGCGGGCCCGGGGCGGGTCCCGGGTGACGGCCGACGCCCTGGTGATGACCTACGGCTGGGACTTCCGCGTCCTGGTGGGGTCGACCGTGTTGGCGTATGGGGTCCTGTTCGGGGTGGGGGTCGCCGGCCCGGGGTGGGCCGGGCCGGCCCGGCTGGCGTGGGTTGCGGCCGTTCCCGCCGGGCTACTCGCCGCCTGCGGCGCGGTCCACCTGTTCGAGACGTTCCACGGCCGGGTGGTGGTCCGGAACGAGGGGGTGTCGGCCCGGGGCCTGGTCCGGACCGACCGGCTGGCGTGGGACGAGGTCGAGTCCGTCCGGTGCGCGGGGCCGGCCAACGACCTGGTCCTGGTGGCCGGCCGGCGGCGGCTGGTCGTCCCGGCCGTTTTCGGCGGCCGGGACGTGTTCGCCGCGGTGTGCCGGCTGAAGCTCGGCGGGGTGGTCAGCGACCGGGTGCTGGCGCGGTTCCAGGCCGGGCCGTTCCGCGGGGTAACGCCATGACGACCGCCGCGCCGACCCGCCGGACGCTGACGTTCGCGTCGCTCGACGAGGTCGTGCGGGACGCCGAGCACCTGCTGGCGGTCGGGTACGACAAGGCGGGCAACTGGGACCTGGCCCAGTGCTGCGACCACCTGGCGAGCTGGCTGACGTACCCGGTGAACGGGTTCCCGCGGCTGCCGCTCCTGCTCCGCCCGCCGTTCGCCATCGTGCGGACGTTGATGGGGCGGAAGCTGTTGGCGAAGTTCCTCCGCGAGGGGATGCCGCCGGGGAAGATGACGATGCCGCAGTCGGTGGCGGCCCCGGGCGGCGACCCGGCCGCGGCGGTCGGGCGGTTGCGGGATGCGGCGAAGCGGTTCCGGGACCACGGCGGCGAGTACCTGCCGTCGCCGCTGTTCGGGAAACTGACCCGGGACGAGGCCCTGAACGTCCAACTGCGGCACTGTGCCCACCACCTGAGCTTCTTGATCCCAAAGGGGTAACGACGGCCGGGCGGAGGGCGGGAAGTAACCCCCACGGCGGCCGTAGGTTGAACGATTTACACCTGATTGCTTGACCCCTCCATGAAGGAGTGTAGATTACAGGTGTATAGATAGATCGCGCGGACCGTTTGGCGGCCTGAGACCTCCCGGATCACCTCCGTTGCCGGATACGGCAACGGAGGGGTCGAAGCGGAAGAGCAAAGCCGAGAACGGGTTGGGTCGAGAAAATGGGCCGACCGTGACCGCCCGGCCGCACCGCCGGACACGACCAGACGAGAACAACCGCTTCGGGGACAACGAGTTACAGCGAATCACACCGGCCGCGAAAAACGATAGGGGGGGAGGGGTCATGGTCGCCACCGCGACGAAGAAGGTCGGCAAGATCGTCCAGATCATCGGGTCCACGTTCGACGTGGAGTTCGAGGAGGGGCACCTGCCGGACATCTACAACGCCGTGAAGATCGACGCGGACCGCCAGGGCGGGGTGCCGATCCACCTGACCGGCGAGGTCCAGCAGCACCTCGGCGGCAGCCGGGTCCGGTGCGTGGCCCTCGGCAGCACCGACGGCCTCGTCCGCGGCATGGACGCGACCGACACCGGCGGCCCGGTGTCCGTGCCGGTCGGCCGGGAGACCCTGGGCCGGGTGTTCAACCTGCTCGGCGAGCCGATCGACGGGCAGGGCCCGGTCAACGCGACCGAGACCCGTGGCATCCACCGCGAGCCGCCGAAGTTCGCCGACCTGTCGCCGAAGGCCGAGGTGCTGGTCACGGGCATCAAGGTCATCGACCTGCTGACCCCGCTCGTCCGGGGCGGCAAGGCCGGGCTGTTCGGCGGGGCCGGGCTGGGCAAGACCGTGATTCTTCAGGAACTCATCACCCGGATCGCCAAGGAGTACAAGGGGTACTCGGTGTTCGCCGGGGTCGGCGAGCGGACCCGCGAGGGGAACGACCTCTGGCTGGAAATGCAGGAGACGAAGACCGGGGCCGGGGCCGACGCCGAGAGCGTGCTCAAGAGCACCGCGATGGTGTTCGGGCAGATGAACGAGCCGCCCGGGGCCCGGCTGCGGGTCGCCCTGTCGGCCCTGACGATGGCCGAGTGGTTCCGCGACAGCACCGGGACGGAAACCCTGTTGTTCGTGGACAACATCTTCCGGTTCAGCCAGGCCGGGAGCGAGGTGTCGGCCCTCTTGGGCCGGATGCCGAGCGCGGTCGGCTACCAGCCGACGCTGGCGACCGAGATGGGCGAACTCCAGGAGCGGATTACTTCGACGAAGGCGGGGGCCATCACCTCGGTGCAGGCGGTGTACGTCCCGGCCGACGACCCGACCGACCCGGCCCCGGCCAACACCTTCCAGCACCTCGACGCCTTCATCTACCTGGAGCGGTCGATCTCCGAGAAGGGCATCTACCCGGCCATCGACCCGCTGGCGTCGAACAGCCGGCTGTTGGACCCGCAGTACGTCGGCGAGCGGCACTTCGCGGTGGCCGACCGGGTCAAGCGGATCCTGCAGCGGTATCGGGAACTCCAGGACATCATCGCCATCCTCGGGGTGGAGGAGTTGTCCGAGGAGGACAAGGCGACGGTGGCCCGGGCCCGGCGGATCGAGCGGTTCCTGTCGCAGCCGTTCTTCGTGGCCGAGCCGTTCACCGGCAAGTCGGGCGAGTTCACGAAGCTGGAGGACACGATCCGCAGCTTCGAGGAGCTGTGCGACGGGAAGTGGGACACGGTGCCCGAGGGGGCGTTCATGTACGTCGGCCCGATCGACCAGGTCGCGGCCGCGGCCGAGAAGATGGCCGCCGGGAAATGACGAATCCGGCCGAATGACCCACCAATGACGAAGGGAAGATGGGCCCGTCCTCTTCCGTCATTGGTGGGTCATTGGTGGGTCATTCGTCATTCGGGGCGGCCGGCGGGTTCCGATTCCGGGAGAGACCATGTCCACCGCAGTTGAGACCGGAGGCAAGGTCCGCGTCACCGTCGTGACGCCCGAGAAGGCGGCGTTCGACGGGGCGGCCGAGTTCGTCGTCCTGCCGATGTACGACGGCGAGTTGGGGGTGCTGCCGGAGCGGGCCCCCCTGATCGGCCGGCTCGGGGCCGGCGAGTTGCGGCTGTCGTCCGGCGGCCGGACGACGCAGCGGTTCTTCGTAGAGTCGGGGTTCGTGCAGGTCCGGAACAACGTGGTGACGGTGCTGACGGCCCGGGCGGTGAAGGCGGCCGACGTGACGCCGGCCGCGGCCGACAAGGCGGCGGCCGACGCCGACGCCCTGCCGAACGGTACGGCGGTCGAGCGGGCCGCCCGCGAGCGGGCCCAGGCCCGGGCCCAGGGGATGCGGAAGGTGGCGGCGAAGAACGCCGGCGGGGTGGGGTAACGCCGGGGTGCGCCGGCCATCTGCTTCAACTACACTGGTTGGTGACCCGGAGCGTGTGGCACCGGAGGCACTTCTGGACGATCAGCGTCACGTCCCCACCCAACTCGCCGAAAGTGTGGACGCCGGCCACCGGCTCCGCGGGCACCAGCGCGACCGGGACCAGTTCCCCGTTCGCCCCGTAGCCCTGGCACCGCGGGTTCAGGCACCCGCCGGCCGGCCGGCCCTGCACGAACGGGCTCGACATCGCCTCCCGGAACTCCTCATCCGTCTCCGGCGGGGAGGACCCACACATCTCGGCCTCGGCGGCCGCCCGCTCCCGTG
Organism: Gemmataceae bacterium; assembly: GCA_019747655.1. Classification (GTDB taxonomy): domain Bacteria; phylum Planctomycetota; class Planctomycetia; order Gemmatales; family Gemmataceae; genus Urbifossiella. Next base: position 7,457 of record JAIEQO010000449.1, read on the forward strand.
CCGCGGCCCGGTCGGCCGGGGAGAGCCGGTCGGTCCCGAACACCCCGGCCCAGGCGTAGGCGTCTTCCAGGTCGGTTGGGTCGTAGGGATGAGGCTTCACCCGGATGTCCGACCGCGTGAACACGGGCGGGTAGCCGTCGGCCGGCCATTCCTCCCGGGCCGCGACGTTCGGGTCGTCCGCCGGGACGAACACCTCCATCGCCTCGTCGCCGACGAGCCGGTAGCCGAGGTCGTTGGTCCGGAAGTCGAAGCAGTAGTAGAGGGGCAGCCAGCGGACGCCGGGGACGGCCGCCGGGACCGCCGGGTCGGACAGGTCGAACCGGTGGAGCAGGTGGATCAGCAGGCCACCGCAGTCGGCCCGGGCGGCCCCGCCGCGGTCGGGCGGCCCGCCGAACGTGTGCCCGTACCGTCCCCGGCCGGCGGTCGCCGCGGCGATGACGTGGTCCCCGAACAGGAACGTGATCGGCTTCGACCGCACGGCTCGGCCCTACGGCTTCAGGGCGGCCAGGTTCGCCACCCAGCCGGTGACGCTCGGCTCGGTCCAGCTCAGCACGACCGACGGCCAGACGCCGAGCAGGATCGCCAGCACCGCGAACGGGACAAGCACCGCCGCCTCCCGGGCCGACAACTCCGGGAACGAGCGGGTTTCGGGGTTGGTCCCGAAGTAGACCCGCTGCCACGCCCACAGGAGGTAGCCGGCCGTCAGGATCACGCTGAGGACGGCCGGGACCGCCAGCGCCGGCGAGAAGTTCCACGCCGCCATCATCACCCACAGCTCGCCCACGAACCCGCACAAGCCCGGTAGGCCCATCGACGCGAAGAACAACACGGCACTCAGGCCGGAGTACAGCGGCATCGGCTCGTACAGCCCGCCGAACCGGTTCAGGTCGCGGTGGTGGGCCCGGTCGTAGATCACCCCGACCACGAAGAACAGGGCCGACGCCGTGATCCCGTGGGCCAGCATCTGGAACAGCGCGCCGTTGACGCCCCACGCCCAGTACTGGGCCCGCGACCCGGCCGACCACGCCGCCAGCCCTAGCACCACGAACCCCATGTGGCTGACCGACGAGTAGGCCAGCAGCTTCTTGAAGTCGGTCTGGCCCATCGCCACCAGCGCCCCGTAGACGATGCCGACCACCCCGACGAGGCCGACGTACCAGGCGAGTTCGGACGCCGCCCACGGGCAGATCGGGAAGGCGACCCGGATCAGGCCGTAGCCGCCGAGCTTGAGCAACACCCCGGCCAGGATCATGCTCACCGGGGTCGGGGCCTCGACGTGGGCGTCCGGCAGCCACGAGTGCAGCGGCACGATCGGCACCTTCACCGCGAACCCGACGAAGAGCAGCCCGAACATCAGGTACTGGAACGTCGGGGTGCAGATCGGCTGGGCCTTCAGCCGGGCGACGGCCTCCTCGCGGTTGACGCCCGGGGCGAACAGCCGGACCGGGCCGGCGTCGCCCGGGAGCGGCTCCTCGGCCGGCTTGGCTCGTACACCTAGCCGCGATTCCTGGCCCGACAGGACGAGCATCACCGCCCGCCCGGCCTTCGACAGGGTGACGAAGTCGAACGAGTGAACTTCGACCTTTTGCAGGGCCTCGGCCTCGGTGAGCGACGGGTTGGCCCGCTGGAGGACGGTGGCCTTGTACTTGACCTCTTCCTGATCGACGAAGTCCCGAACGTCGGCCGAGTACAGGCCGATCATGGCGACCAGGATGCCGACGCTGCCGAGCAGGGTGTACAGGACGAACTTGAGGGCCGCCAGCCGCCTCCGCCCACCGCCCCACAAGCCGATGAGGACGTACATCGGCAGCAACATCACCTCGTAAAAGACGTAGAAGAGGAAGAAGTCGAGGGCCAGGAACGCCCCGAGAACGCCGGTTTCCAACAACAGGACGAGGGCCAGGTAGCCGCGGACCGACTTGTCGATCTTCCAGCTCGCGACGACAGCGAGGAACGTCACCAGGGCCGTCAGCACGGCCAGCGACAGGCTAATGCCGTCCACCCCGAGGGCGTAGTCGATGTCGAACCGTTCGACCCACGGCCGGCGGGCGACCCAATCATCGGCCAGATACCGGGGCACCCCGCGGGCGGCGTCGCTGGCGGCCTGGTCGGCCCGGGCGTCGAGCCGGCTGAGGGCCGAGTACCGCGGCTGCCCACCGGCGTCGACCCGGGTATCCAACATGGCGTAGTAGCCGACTACGACGCACAGGCTCAGCGACAGCGTCCCGGCGGTGCCGAACAGGGCCCACCAGCGCATCGCCTCAACCCACCTGGCCGGGAAGAGGAGCAAGCCGGCCGCGAACGCGGCCGGCAGAAACACCAGGGCCGTCATCCAGATCAGATCGGTCTCGGGCATCCTACACTCCGGGCGGGCGGGGGCGTCAGCCCCCGGTTTCGCACCCCCTCGCTGACGCTCGGGGTTCGCCAAGAAACCGGGGGCTAACGCCCCCCGCTCGCCTGGCCGGTCAAACCCCAGAGCATCCCCAACAGCAGCACCACCGTCAAGGCCAGGGCCACGACGTACCCCCGAAGCCGGCCGGTCTGCACGGTCCGCAGCCCGCGGCTGGCGGCGTCGGCGAGCTGGCCGACCGCGGTGAGCAGACCGTCGAGGGTCAGCAGGTCGAACCGGCGGGGCGGGGCCTCGGCCCGGCCCGGGGGCGCGGGGCCGTCGGTCGGCCGCT